>NZ_JAPCIS010000010.1:0-123421 GCF_027707425.1 Aeromonas sp. QDB63 | reverse complement strand
TCGACTTGCATGTGTTAGGCCTGCCGCCAGCGTTCAATCTGAGCCATGATCAAACTCTTCAATTTAAGTTTGGTTGCTTCGAAAAGCGGCTCAATGAATTGCTGAATTAACTGCTGCAACTTTCGTTGCTTTGGTCACTTCATCAGACATTGATATCAAAAATTGTTTTTGATGCTCGATGCTGTGAGTGCCCACACAGATTGCTTGATTCAAATTGTTAAAGAGCGACGCAGCTTTTGGCTGCTGCGGGAGTGGCATTCTACTCAACCGCCTTCTCGAGTCAAGCCTTATTTTACGAGGCTTTTTCGAGGCACCGACAGGCTTGTTTGCGTTGCCGCCTGCCCTGTCGATGGAGGCGCATTATAGGGAGCGAATTCGTTCTGGCAACCCCTCCTCTGCAATAAAATTGCAAAAATCGGCACTTTTTTAGTTATTCATATCCAAGCACAGCTTTTATACAAACTTATCCACAGAAACAAGCCTTCAACGGCACTATAACAGCCACACGCCATGACTCGCGGCCTGCTTAATACGCCAGATGAACAATGACATTGCCCCACTCTGGGCTATGCAACACGAACCGCTGTCGTTTAGGCAGAGATAAACGACTTAATATAGAGACTATTGAAAAATCATCGCTCACTTACAAAGTAAGGCAGTAGAGGCAGTAGAGGCAGTAGAGGCAGTAGAGGCAGTAGAGGCAGTAGAGGCAGTAGAGGCAGTAGAGGCAATAGAGGCAGTATCAGAATCCACCAAAAGAAAAGCCGGGACAAGCCCGGCTTTTTCTTTTATCACTCAGCAGCTGCTTCAGCAGCGGCCGGGCGGTCTACCAGCTCAATGTAAGCCATAGGAGCGTTGTCACCAGCACGGAAACCGCATTTCAGAATGCGAGTATAACCGCCGGCGCGCTCCAGGTAGCGCGGGCCCAGTTCATTGAACAGCTTAGCCACGATCGCGTTATCGCGAGTACGGGCAAATGCCAGGCGACGATTAGCAACGCTATCAGTCTTGGCAAGGGTGATCAGTGGTTCAACTACACGACGCAGCTCTTTTGCCTTAGGCAGAGTCGTCTTGATGATCTCATGACGAACCAGGGAGCTGGCCATGTTGCGGAACATAGCCTGACGATGGCTGCTGTTCCGGTTCAGTTGACGACCACTCAAACGATGGCGCATGACCTTATCCTTCTAACTAAATCTGTGAAACCCGTAATCTGGATTACTCGTCAGCGATGCTGGCGGGCGGCCAGTTCTCAAGGCGCATGCCAAGAGACAGACCACGGGAGGCCAACACGTCCTTGATCTCAGTCAGGGACTTCTTACCGAGGTTAGGAGTCTTAAGCAACTCAACTTCGGTACGCTGTACCAGATCACCAATATAGTGGATAGCTTCTGCCTTCAGACAGTTCGCTGAACGAACTGTCAGCTCCAAATCATCGACAGGACGCAGCAGAATCGGATCAAACTCGGGTTTCTCTTCTTTCTTCTCGGGCACGCTGACATCGCGCAGATCCACGAAGGCTTCCAGTTGCTCTGCCAGAATAGTGGCGGAACGACGGATGGCTTCTTCCGGATCCAGAGTACCATTGGTCTCCATGTCGATAACCAGCTTGTCCAAGTCGGTGCGCTGTTCCACACGTGCCGCCTCGACATTGTAGGCGATGCGAACGATGGGGCTGAACGCGGAGTCCAGCAGAAGGCGACCGATAGGACGCTCTTCATCATCGTTGTGAACACGAGCAGAAGCAGGCACATAACCACGACCGCGCTGAACTTTCAGGCGCATGCTGATCTCAGCATTTGCACCAGTCAGGTGGCAGATTACGTGCTCCGGGTTTACGATCTCGACTTCATCACCGTGAGTGATATCACCAGCGGTAACGGGGCCTGTTCCAGACTTGGTCAGGGACAGAGTTACCTCGTCCTTGCCTTCCAGCTTCACAGCGATACCTTTCAGGTTGAGCAGGATTTCAAGAATGTCTTCCTGTACACCTTCTTTGCTGCTGTACTCGTGCAGTACTCCGTCGATCTCGACTTCAGTAACCGCACAACCGGGCATAGATGACAGCAAAATACGACGCAGGGCATTGCCCAGCGTGTGGCCAAAGCCACGCTCAAGCGGCTCGAGAGTCACTTTCGCGTGAGTCGGGCTAACTTGCTCGATGTCAACTAGCCGCGGTTTAAGAAAATCTGTTACAGAACCCAGCATTGTGTCCTCTCTTTAGAAGCTAGCTTTACTTGGAGTAAAGCTCGACGATCAGCTGTTCGTTAATGTCGGCAGACAGGTCGGAACGCTCCGGCAGGCGCTTGAAGGCACCTTCCATCTTAGCAGCGTCAACCTCTACCCAAGTCGGCTTCTCGCGCTGACCAGCAACTTCCAGGGAAGCTTTGATACGCGCTTGCTTCTTAGCCTTCTCGCGAACGCAGATCACGTCCTCAGGGGATACCTGGAAAGAAGGAACATTCACAACGCGGCCGTTTACCATGATGGCTTTGTGGCTCACCAGCTGACGAGATTCAGCACGAGTGGCGCCGAAGCCCATGCGGTAGACGACGTTGTCCAGACGACCTTCCAGCAGCTGCAACAGGTTTTCACCGGTGTTACCCTTTTGACGGGCAGCGTCGCGGTAGTAGTTGCGGAACTGTTTTTCCAATACGCCGTAGATACGACGTACTTTTTGTTTCTCGCGCAGTTGCACACCGTAGTCGGACAGACGCGCTTTACGCGCACCGTGTTGACCAGGAACGGTGTCAATCTTGCACTTAGAATCAATCGCACGAACACCAGACTTCAGGAAGAGGTCGGTGCCCTCACGACGGCTAAGCTTAAGCTTAGGACCGATATATCTTGCCATCTTCTTTCTCCAACAATCCTAGACCAAGTAGCTACAGCGTTACACGCGGCGCTTCTTGGGAGGACGACAACCGTTGTGCGGGATCGGAGTCACATCAGTAATGTTAGTGATGCGGAAACCAGCCGCGTTCAGAGCGCGGATGGAAGACTCACGACCGGGACCCGGACCTTTGACCATGACTTCCAGGTTCTTCACGCCGTATTCTTTGGCGATCTCACCAGCACGCTCAGCAGCTACCTGGGCAGCAAACGGAGTGGACTTACGGGAACCACGGAAACCGGAACCACCAGAGGTAGCCCAAGACAGAGCATTGCCCTGACGGTCAGTAATGGTCACGATTGTGTTGTTGAAAGATGCATGAACGTGCGCAATACCGTCGCTCACTTGCTTTTTAACGCGCTTGCGAGCACGAGTCGGAGTTTTAGCCATTTTCTACCTTCCCGTTACTTCTTGATAGCCTTGCGCGGACCCTTACGGGTACGAGCGTTGGTCTTGGTACGTTGACCACGAACAGGCAGGCTACGACGGTGACGCAAACCACGGTAGCAACCCAGATCCATCAATCGCTTGATGTTCATGGAAATCTGACGACGCAGGTCACCTTCGACGGTGAATTTACCTACTTGTTCACGCAGACTCTCGATCTGAGCTTCGTCCAGGTCTTTAATTTTCACATTCTCAGCGATACCGGCTGCGGCACAGATGGCCTTGGAGCGGGTACGACCGACGCCATAAATAGCAGTCAACGCAATGACTGCATGTTTATGGTCAGGAATGTTAATGCCAGCGATACGGGCCACTATTCACTCCTACATATAGTAGATAACGACCACCACAAAGCCCGTGAGCGGATACGTGGCGGTCAACCAATACACAACAAAAGTTGGCTGGCTATATTAGCCAGCACAACTATTTGTTGCAAGTACTAACCGTAAAAAATTAGCCTTGGCGCTGTTTATGCTTTGGCTCGCTGCAAATCACACGCACCACACCGTGACGCTTGATGATTTTGCAGTTACGGCAGATTGCCTTAACGGAAGCACGAACTTTCATTGCTTAACTCCGTAACTACGCCGACCTTTAGCGGCCGTAGCCCTTCAGGTTGGCCTTCCTCAGGACGTCGCCATATTGATGAGACATCATATGGGTCTGAACCTGAGCCATGAAGTCCATGATAACTACCACGATAATCAGCAGCGAGGTGCCACCGAAGTAGAACTGTACGTTCCAGGCAGTCATCAGGAACTGGGGTACCAGACAGATAAAGGTAATATAGAGCGCACCTGCCAATGTCAGGCGAGTCATAACCTTATCGATGTAACGTGCTGTCTGCTCGCCCGGGCGGATCCCCGGGATAAAGGCTCCACTCTTCTTCAGGTTATCTGCTGTCTCGCGGGGGTTGAACACCAGCGCGGTATAGAAGAAGCAGAAGAAGATAATGGCTGCTGCATAGAGCATCTCGTACAAGGGCTGACCCGGCTGCAGGACCATAGAGACCTGTTGCAGAATGTCAGCGATCTTGCCCTCGCCCTGACCAAACCAGGAGGTAATGGTACCCGGGAAGAGGATGATGCTGGATGCGAAAATCGCAGGAATCACACCGGCCATATTCACTTTCAACGGCAGGTGTGTGCTTTGCGCAGCGAATACCTGGCGGCCTTGTTGACGCTTGGCATAGTTAACGACGATACGACGCTGACCACGCTCCACGAACACCACAAAGTAAGTCACAGCGAAAACAATCAAGCCCAGCAACAACAACAGCAGGATGTGCAATTCCCCTTGACGTGCCTGTTCGGCCGTAGCGCCAATGGCATGAGGCAGACCGGCGACGATACCTGTGAAGATAATCAACGAGATACCATTACCAATCCCACGCTCGGTAATCTGTTCACCCAACCACATCAAGAACATGGTACCGGTGACCAGACTCACAACGGCTGTGAAATAGAAGCCCAAACCCGGATGAGTCACGAGTCCTTGCATCATATTCGGCAGACCTGTTGCAATACCAATGGCCTGGAACGTTCCCAAAACCAGCGTGCCCCAACGGGTATATTGGCTAATCTTGCGACGGCCGGATTCACCTTCTTTCTTGAGTTCAGCAAGAGCAGGGTGAACCACAGTCAGCAACTGGATAATGATCGACGCCGAAATGTACGGCATGATCCCCAGTGCAAGAATAGAAGCACGCGAGAGTGCACCACCACTGAACATGTTGAACATCTCAATGATGGTGCCCTTCTGTTGTTGGAACAACTCGGCCAGTACGGCGGCGTCAATACCAGGGATCGGCACATAAGAGCCTGCACGGAACACGATAATTGCCCCGAGAACGAAGAGCAGACGGCTCTTCAGTTCGCTCAGACCACCTTGTGCTTTAACATCCAATCCTGGTTTCTTAGCCATTGTACTGATTATTCCTCGATTTTACCGCCAGCGGCCTCGATGGCTGCACGTGCACCCTTGGTGACGGACAGACCACGAACGGTCACAGCACGGTCAATGTTGCCAGACAGAACAACTTTAGCGAACACGATGTTTTTGGTAATAACACCGGCTTGCTTCAGAGTGCTCACGTCGACCACATCACCTTCTACCAGGGCGATTTCGTTCAGGCGCACTTCGGCAGAAACCAAAGATTTGCGAGAGAAGAAACCGAACTTCGGCAGACGGATTTTCAAAGGCATCTGGCCGCCTTCAAAACCGTTGCGGACCTTGCCGCCACCGGAACGAGAAGTTTGACCTTTAACACCACGACCACCGGTCTTGCCCAGACCAGAACCGATACCACGGCCCGGACGGTGCTTGACGCGCTTGGAGCCAGCGGCCGGAGACAGAGTATTCAGACGCATGCTTAGCCCTCCACCTTAACCATGTAATAAACCTGGTTGATCATACCGCGTACGCAGGGAGTATCTTCCAGCTCAACGGTGTGACCAATGCGACGCAGACCCAGACCACGCAGAGTCGCCTTGTGCTTTGGCAGACGGCCGATAGAGCTGCGAGTTTGAGTTACTTTTACAGTGTTAGCCATGTCGCATTACCCCAGAATTTCTTCAACGCGCAGACCACGCTTGGCCGCGATCTGTTCCGGTGATTGACCGTGAACCAGAGCGTCGACAGTTGCGCGAACAACGTTGATTGGGTTGGTGGAACCGTAGGTCTTGGCCAGCACGTTGTGGATACCAGCAACTTCCAGTACGGCACGCATGGCGCCGCCTGCAATGATACCAGTACCTTGGGAGGCCGGCTTCATGAACACGGTGGAACCAGAGTGAACGCCACGCACCGGGTGGTGCAGGGTGCCGTTGTTCAGCTCAACCTTGTTCAGGTTACGTTTAGCCTGTTCCATCGCCTTTTGAATGGCGGCCGGAACTTCACGGGCCTTACCGTAACCGTAACCTACACGGCCGTTACCATCACCCACCACGGTCAACGCGGTGAAGGACATGATACGACCACCTTTAACAGTTTTCGAAACACGGTTTACTGCAATGAGCTTTTCTTGCAGTTCGCCGGCTTGAGATTCGACTTTAGCCATCTTCGACTCCTAGCTTAGAACTGAAGACCAGCGTCACGAGCAGCGGCAGCCAGAGCGGCTACACGACCGTGATACTTGAAACCGGAACGATCGAAAGATACGTTCTGAACGCCTTTGGCAATAGCACGCTCAGCGATAGCCTTACCTACAGCGGTAGCAGCATCTGCGTTACCGGTGTATTTCAGAGCTTCACTGATGGCTTTCTCTACTGTGGAAGCAGAGGCCAGAACTTCGGAACCGTTGGCTGCAATAACCTGCGCATAGATATGACGCGGGGTACGGTGAACAACCAGACGGGTAGCTCCCAGTTCCTGCATCTTTTTCCGAGCACGAGTAGCACGACGGAGACGAGCTGCTTTCTTGTCCATAGTGTTACCTTACTTCTTCTTAGCTTCTTTAGTACGCACTTGCTCGTTGGCATAGCGTACACCCTTGCCCTTGTAGGGCTCCGGAGCGCGGTAAGCACGGATATCGGCGGCGACTTGGCCAACCAGCTGCTTGTCCACACCACGCAGAATTATCTCAGTGGCGGACGGACATTCAGCGGTAACACCAGCCGGCAGCGCATGCTCAACCGGGTGAGAGAAGCCCAGAGCCAGCGCGACAGCATTGCCCTTGATGGAGGCCTTGTAGCCTACACCAACCAGCTGCAGCTTGCGCTCGAAGCCTTGGGTAACACCGAATACCATGTTGTTGACCAATGCACGTGCAGTACCGGCCTGAGCGTCAGCACCAGCGATGCCGTCGCGCGGGGCGAACTTCAGTACATTGTCTTCTTTGGTCACTTCTACACCGGCGTGGATGGAACGAACCAGGGAACCTTTACCACCTTTGATGGACAGTTCCTGACCGTTCAGAGTCACCTCTACGCCAGCAGGAATAGTGACGGGTGCCTTAGCAACGCGAGACATTTCCGACCTCCTATTAAGCGACGTAGCAGATGATCTCACCACCCATGCTTGCCTTACGGGCAGCACGGTCGGTCATCACACCTTTAGACGTGGACACGATAGCAACACCGAGACCGCCCATGACTTTCGGCAGATCAGTAGTGCGCTTGTAAATACGCAGGCCGGGACGGCTCACGCGTTGGATCAGTTCTACAACCGGCTTGCCCTGGAAATACTTCAGTTCGATTTCCAGTTCAGGTTTCACGTCACCAGCTACGGAGTAGCCAGCGATGTAACCTTCTTCTTTCAGCACTTTGGCGATAGCCACTTTCAGCTTGGAAGAAGGCATGGAAACCGCAACTTTGCTCGCCGCCTGACCGTTACGGATGCGGGTCAGCATATCCGCGATCGGATCTTGCATGCTCATAGTCTAACTCCCGAGATTCTTACCAAGAGGCCTTTTTGAGGCCCGGAATTTCGCCCTTCATGGCATGCTCACGCACCTTGATGCGAGAGAGGCCAAACTTCCGCAGGAAACCGTGCGGACGACCAGTGATGTTGCAACGGTTACGCTGGCGGGACGGACTGGAATCACGGGGCAGCTGTTGCAGTTGCAAGACAGCATCCCAACGCGCTTCTTCAGAAGCGTTCATATCAACGATGATAGCTTTCAGCTCGGTACGCTTAGTCGCGAACTTGGCTGCCAGCTTCGCACGCTTTGCTTCACGTGCTTTCATGGATGTTTTAGCCATAACCCTAACCTTACTTGCGGAATGGGAAGTTAAAGGCAGCCAGCAGAGCACGGCCTTCTTCGTCGGTATTCGCGGAAGTGGTGATGGTGATATCCAGACCACGGACGCGATCGACCTTGTCATAGTCGATTTCCGGGAAGATGATTTGCTCACGCACGCCCATGGAGTAGTTACCACGGCCATCGAACGCCTTGGCGTTCAGACCACGGAAGTCACGGATACGCGGTACGGAGATGCAAATCAGCCGTTCCAGGAACTCCCACATACGCTCGCCACGCAGGGTTACTTTACAACCTATCGGGTAGCCTTCACGAATCTTGAAGCCCGCAACAGATTTGCGTGCTTTGGTGATCAGCGGCTTCTGACCGGAAATGGCAGCCATATCGGCAGCAGCATTTTCCAGCAACTTCTTGTCAGAGATCGCTTCACCAACACCCATGTTCAGGGTGATTTTCTCGATCCGAGGGACTTGCATGATAGTCTTGTAACCGAACTGCTTGGACAGTTCATTTACTACATCGGATTTGTAGTAATCATGCAGTTTCGCCATCGTTAAACTCCAATTACTTCACAAGTTCGCCGGTGGATTTGAAGAAACGGACTTTCTTGCCGTCTTCAATCCGGAAACCAACGCGGTCAGCCTTGCCAGTGGCAGAGTTGAACAGCGCGACGTTAGATACATCGATGGGGGCTTCTTTGGTGACGATGCCGCCAGCCTGACCCAGTGCGGGTACCGGCTTTTGGTGTTTCTTCACCTGGTTGATGCCTTCCACGATTACCTTACCTTTTGCAATCAGGACTTGAGTGACTTTGCCACGCTTGCCCTTGTCTTTGCCGGTAAGAACAATTACTTCGTCTTCGCGACGGATTTTAGCTGCCATCGTTCGACTCCTTACAGTACTTCGGGTGCCAGGGACACAATCTTCATGAACTTCTCGTTACGGAGTTCACGGGTCACCGGGCCAAAAATACGAGTACCGATTGGCTGTTGGTTGTTGTTAAGCAACACAGCCGCATTGTTGTCGAAACGGATGACAGAGCCGTCCGGACGACGAACGCCTTTACGGGTGCGTACGACCACCGCGTTATACACATCACCTTTCTTCACTTTACCGCGAGGAATGGCTTCCTTGATGGAAACCTTGATGATGTCGCCGATGCCGGCATAACGGCGGTGCGAACCACCCAGAACCTTAATACACATTACACTGCGAGCGCCGGAGTTGTCGGCAACACCCAGCATACTTTGCATCTGGATCATCTTAGTGCTCCGCTTTGTTTACTTCTTATCCCTGATGGGATCTGGCTGCCTTCAAAAGGCGCGAAACTATAACACAGCTATTTTTGAAAAGGTAGCCTAAAAAACAAACGGCCCCGATGGGGGGCCGTTTGGGCTAAAAAGTACCGAATTAGGCCTTTTCTACGACAGCAACCAGGGTCCAGGACTTGGTCTTGGACAGCGGGCGGCACTCGCGGATTTCCACGAGATCGCCAGCCTTGCACTCGTTGTTCTCGTCATGCACGTGCAGCTTGGTAGTGCGCTTGATGATCTTACCGTAGATCGGGTGCTTTACCTTGCGCTCGATAGCGACGGTGATGGACTTGTCCATCTTGTCGCTGATTACACGACCTTGCAGAGTACGGATCTTGTCAGTCATTACGCACCTGCCTTCTCAGTCAGTACAGTCTTGATACGTGCGACGTCACGACGCACTTGTTTCAGAGTGTGAGTCTGAGCCAGCTGGCCGGTGGAAGCTTGCATGCGCATGTTGAATTGCTCACGCAGCAGACCCAGCAGCTCCTGATTCAGTTCTTCGACGCTCTTTTGACGCAGATCTTGGGCTTTCATCACATCACCGTCTTAATTACGAAAGTGGTCTGAACAGACAGCTTAGCTGCGGCCAGGGCAAACGCTTCACGCGCCAGAGCCTCAGGTACACCATCCATCTCGTACAGAACCTTGCCAGGCTGGATCGGGCAAACCCAGTATTCCACGTTACCCTTACCTTTACCCATACGAACTTCGAGGGGCTTTTCGGTGATGGGCTTGTCCGGGAACACACGGATCCAGATCTTGCCTTGACGCTTAACGTGACGGGTCATGGCACGACGGGCTGCTTCGATTTGACGAGCAGTCAGTTGACCACGAGATGTCGCCTTCAGGCCAAAGGTACCGAAGGATACTTCGTTACCGGCATTGGCCAGACCGCGGTTACGACCCTTGTGGGTCTTGCGGAATTTAGTACGCTTAGGTTGCAACATTTACCGAATCTCCTTACTTGGCAGCGCGGCGCTTGTTGTCACGCTTGGGCTTCGCAGGAGCTTGCTCTTGAGCAGCGGCAGCATTGACTGCAGCCAGACCGCCCAGAACTTCGCCCTTGAAGATCCAAACTTTAACGCCGATCACACCGTAAGTGGTGTGGGCTTCAGAAGTTGCGTAGTCGATGTCGGCGCGCAGGGTGTGCAGGGGCACACGACCTTCACGGTACCATTCGGTACGCGCGATTTCAGCGCCGCCCAGACGGCCGGAAACTTCCACTTTGATGCCCTTGGCACCCAGGCGCATGGCGTTCTGTACGGCGCGCTTCATAGCACGACGGAACATTACGCGACGCTCCAGCTGGGAAGTGATGCTGTCGGCAACCAGTTTGCCATCCAGCTCCGGCTTGCGGACTTCGGAAATGTTGATCTGAGCAGGCACGCCAGCGATCGCGGCTACAGCTTTGCGCAGTTTTTCAACGTCTTCGCCTTTCTTGCCGATCACGACACCCGGACGAGCGGTGTGAATGGTCACACGGATGCTCTTGGCCGGACGCTCGATAGTGATCTTGGACAAGGAAGCGTTTTTCAGCTCCTTGGTCAGGAACTGGCGTACTTGGAAATCGCTGTACAGGTTGTCAGCGAAGTCTTTGGTGTTCGCGAACCAGGTAGAATTCCAAGGCTTGGTAATACCCAGGCGAATGCCATTAGGATGTACTTTCTGACCCATTGCTTATCTCCCAGCCTTAGCGTCGGATACCACTACAGTGATGTGAGCGGTACGCTTGAGGATACGATCCGCGCGACCTTTGGCACGCGGGCGGATGCGCTTCATGGAGGGACCTTCGTCTACCATGATGGTGGCAACACGCAGGGTGTCGATATCGGCACCTTCGTTGTGCTCAGCGTTGGCAATGGCAGATTCCAGCACTTTCTTCACCAGAACAGCAGCCTTTTTCGGGCTGAAGGTCAGGATGTTCAGAGCCTTGTCTACGGACAGACCACGTACTTGATCGGCTACCAGACGAGCTTTCTGGGCAGAAGTACGGGCATAACGGTGTTTAGCGATAGCTTCCATCATTTATCCCTTAGCGCTTCTTAGCCTTCTTATCAGCAGCATGGCCGCGATAAGTACGAGTCGGTGCGAATTCACCCAGTTTGTGACCGATCATTTCTTCGGTAACGAAAACCGGAACGTGCTGACGACCATTATGGACAGCGATGGTCAAACCGATCATGTTCGGGATGATCATTGAACGACGGGACCAGGTCTTAACCGGCTTTTTATCCCCGCTTTCCACCGCTTTCTCTACCTTCTTCAGCAAGTGCAGGTCGATAAATGGACCCTTCTTGAGAGAACGTGGCATGGTGATTCCTCTATGTTAACAATTACTTGTTACGACGACGTACGATGTACTTGTCGGTACGCTTGTTCTTACGGGTCTTGAAGCCCTTAGCCTTCTGGCCCCATGGGGACACAGGCTGCATGCCCTTGTTACGACCCTCACCACCACCGTGCGGGTGATCAACCGGGTTCATCGCCATACCGCGAACGGTCGGACGAATACCACGCCAGCGGTTAGCACCGGCTTTACCCAGTTGACGCAGCATGTGCTCGGAGTTACCCACTTCACCGATGGTAGCGCGGCACTCGGCCAGAACTTTACGTACTTCGCCGGAACGCAGACGCAGAGTTACATAGTTACCTTCACGAGCCAGGATCTGGATGAAAGTACCAGCGGAACGAGCCAGCTGGGCACCTTTACCAGGCTTCATCTCTACGGCGTGAACGGTAGAACCGACCGGGATGTTGCGCATCGGCAGGGTGTTACCTACCTTGATGGCAGCATCAGCACCAGAGGCGATTGCATCACCAGCTTTCAGGCCTTTCGGAGCCAGGATGTAACGACGCTCACCGTCTGCATACAGCACCAGGGCGATGTTTGCGGTACGGTTAGGATCGTATTCCAGACGCTCAACTTTGGCCGGAATGCCGTCTTTGTCGCGCTTGAAGTCGATCAGACGGTAGTGTTGCTTGTGACCACCACCGATGTGACGAGTGGTGATACGACCGTTGTTGTTACGGCCACCGGACTTGCTTTTGCTGTCCAGCAGAGCGGCGAAGGGCTTGCCCTTGTACAGCTCTTGGTTGACGATCTTGACGACGTGGCGGCGGCCCGGAGAAGTAGGCTTGCACTTAACGATTGCCATTTTTCAGAACTCCTCTTACTCGGCTGCGCCCATGAAGTCGATGTCCTGACCAGCTTTCAGGGTCACATAAGCCTTTTTCCAATCGGAACGACGGCCTACGCGTGCACCTGCGCGCTTGGTCTTACCCTTCATGTTCAGGGTACGGACGGTCTCAACTTCGACCTCGAACAGTTTCGCAACTGCAGCTTTGACTTCCGCCTTGGTGGCATCAACAGCAACTTTGAACACGATAGTGTTCTGCTTTTCTGCGACCATGGTGCTCTTTTCAGAGATGTGCGGAGCCTTCAGAACTTTCAGCAGACGCTCTTCACGGATCATGCCAGCATCTCCTCGATTTGCTTAACTGCGTCAGCAGTCATCAGAACCTTGTCGAAAGCGATCAGGCTGACCGGGTCGATACCGGCAACGTCACGCACGTCAACTTTGTACAGGTTACGAGCAGCCAGGAACAGGTTCTCATCGACTTCAGCAGTCACGATCAGAACGTCAGTCAGTTCCATTTCTTTCAGCTTGGCGATCAGTTCTTTGGTCTTCGGCGCTTCGATGCCGAACTTCTCAACAACGATCAGGCGCTCTTGACGTACCAGCTCGGACAGGATGCTACGGATAGCGCCGCGGTACATCTTCTTGTTTACTTTCTGGCTGTGATCTTGCGGCTTAGCAGCAAAGGTCACACCACCGGAACGCCAGATGGGCGAACGGATGGAGCCAGCACGGGCACGACCAGTACCCTTCTGACGCCACGGCTTTTTGCCGCCACCAGACACTTCAGAGCGAGTCAGCTGCGCACGAGTACCCTGACGGGCACCAGCGGCATATGCAACGACAACCTGGTGAACCAGAGCTTCGTTGAATTCGCGCCCGAAGGTAGTCTCGGAAACTTCAAGAGCGCTCTTGGCGTCTTTCATTACCAATTCCATTACTATCTCCTCAGACGTTACGCTTTGACGGCAGGTTTGACGATCACGTTGCCGTTGGTTGCACCCGGTACTGCGCCTTTGATGAGCAGCAGGTTGCGTTCAGCGTCAACACGAACCAGTTCCAGGTTCTGAGTCGTTACACGCTCAGCACCCATGTGACCAGCCATCTTCTTGCCCTTGAATACACGGCCCGGGGTCTGGTTTTGACCGATGGAGCCAGGTACACGGTGGGACAGGGAGTTACCGTGGGTCATATCCTGGGTACGGAAGTTCCAGCGCTTAACAGTACCGGCAAAACCTTTACCCTTGGATGTGCCGGTAACGTCTACCAGCTTAACGTCAGCGAGAAGATCTACTTTCAGCTCGCTACCAACAGTGAAAGTTTCACCGTTGTTCAGGCGGAATTCCCACAGACCGCGACCGGCTTCTACACCAGCTTTGGCGAAGTGGCCAGCTTCCGGCTTGGTTACGCGGCTGGCTTTCTTGGCGCCAGTGGTAACCTGAATAGCGTTGTAGCCGTCGGTTTCTACAGATTTGACCTGAGTTACACGGTTAGCTTCAACTTCGATAACAGTCACCGGGATAGAAACGCCATCTTCAGTGAAGATGCGAGTCATACCCACTTTGCGACCTACAAGACCGATTGTCATTGTTATCAACCTCTTTCCGTAATTAACCCAGGCTGATCTGGACGTCTACACCAGCTGCCAGATCCAGACGCATCAGAGCGTCAACGGTCTTGTCAGTCGGTTCAACGATGTCTACCAGACGCTTGTGAGTGCGGATCTCGTACTGATCACGCGCGTCTTTGTTGACGTGCGGGGAGATCAGAACGGTGAAACGCTCTTTGCGAGTCGGCAGCGGGATAGGACCGCGAACCTGCGCGCCAGTGCGCTTAGCAGTTTCAACGATTTCCGCAGTGGATTGATCGATCAGGCGATGATCAAAAGCCTTCAGGCGGATACGGATTCTTTGGTTCTGCATTGACAGAGCTCCAATAGATAAAAGAACATAAATCAACACCGCCCGACCGGGACTACTCCCGCCAGAGGTGTGATTTTTCACGTTTCCTCCCATATCGGGAGGACTGTATGGCTGGCAACTCGTAAACGGGAAGCTCAGCAAGCAGACATATCGTCTGGCTGCCTCATGGGCAAGCGGAGAGGATTATACGGATTTTTTCCACTCACGCAAGTGAAGGCGGACAGATTGTGCGCAATTTTATGTGACAGATGGATCTCGCCAACGGCTGGGCAAGCCCTTGCCTGGCAGGGGTAACGACAATGTTGCAAACAGGCTGATAGACTGCGCCCTCGCCCCTGTCTGCGGAACCCATCCCATGCTCAAGAATCAGAAGAAAGCCTACCAGTACGGGCTCTGTGCCGTCGCCCTCTGGTCCACGGTGGCCAGCGCCTTCAAGATCTCCCTCGCCTACTTTGAACCGGTACAGCTGCTGCTGGTCGCGGCCTGCACCTCGACCCTGACCCTGGGGTGCATTGTGGCCTGTCAGGGCAAACTGCCACTACTGCTCGACTACATCAAGAGTCGCCCCCTCTACTACCTCGCTCTCGGGGTCCTGAACCCCTTTCTCTATTACCTGCTGCTGTTCAAGGCATATGATCTGCTGCCCGCCCAGCAGGCACAGACTCTCAACTACACCTGGGCCATCACCCTCAGCCTGCTGGCCGTTCCCTTCCTCGGTCAAAAGCTGCGCCGCCGCGATGGCGTCGCCATCGTGCTCGGCTATTTCGGCGCCCTGGTGATCGCCACCAGGGGGGACGTGTTCGGTCTGCAGTTCGACAGCCCCCTCGGCGTCACGCTGGCGCTGGTGTCGACCCTGATCTGGGCCGGTTACTGGATCCTCAACACCCGCAATCAGGGGGACCCCGTCGTCAGCCTGCTGCTCGGCTTCCTCATCAGCCTGCCCTTCATCATCGTGGCGACCTGGTTGCTCTCGGACTTTGCCATGACCGCCTGGCAGGGATGGGCTGGCGCCATCTATGTGGGGCTGTTCGAGATGGGTTTCGGTTTCGTGCTCTGGCTGATGGCCCTGCGCCACGCCACCAACACGGCCCCCATCAGCAACCTCATCTTCATCTCGCCGTTTGCCTCTTTGGTGCTGCTCAACCTGTTGATCGGCGAAACCATTCACCCGGCAACCCCCATCGGGCTGGTTCTCATCGTCGCCGCCCTGCTTATCCAGCAACTCAAATATGGCAAGCGCTACCGCAAGGTGAGCGACCCCCACCCCTGACAGACAAAGGGCGTATCCCTCGATATGCCCTGCTTTCAATCCATCCACTCCAGAGGCTGGTTCTTGGGTAGCCGGATCTCCACCTGCAAGCCCCCCAGTTCGGAACGCCCCAACCTGATGGTGCCGTGATGCTGGGAGACTATCTTGGCAACGATGGCCAGCCCCAGCCCGCTGCCGCCACCGGTGCGCGCCACATTACCCTGGGTGAAGGGCTTGAGCACCCGGGAGTAGTCCTCTTCTGCAATCCCCGGGCCATTGTCGGAGAGTCGCAGCCGCACCCAGTGGCCATCATCCCTGAGCTCGGCCTGCAACCGAGTAGCACCATAGCGCAGGGAGTTGCCCGACAGATTGTTGAGGATACGGCGAATGCTGATGGGATGGCAGGCCACACGCACCGCCTCCTCCGGCAGGAGCAGCTCCACTTCCAGTCCCTGATCGGTCTGCATCAGCAACGCATCGTGAATGAGCTGGGTCAGGTCGACGGGCCGGGCATCGAGCCCCTCGTTCGGGCGAATGTAGTCGATGAACTGATCGATGATACCGTTCGACTCATCGATGTCCGCATTGATGCTCTCCTTGAGGTACTCATCCCCCGAGGACATCATCTCGGTTGCGAGACGAATGCGGGTGAGAGGGGTGCGCAAATCGTGGGATACCCCGGCCATCATCAGGTTGCGCTCCTCGATCAGCCCCTTGATGGAGCTCGACATGTGGTTGAAGGTGCGGGTCAGGCGGCGCACCTCCCGCGAGCCCTGCTCCCCCAGGGCATCGGGAAAGTTGCCGCGCGCCACCGCCACGGCCCCCGCTTCCAGATCCTCCAGCGGCCGCACCAGCTGACGGGCAAAACGCCAGGCCGCAAACAGGGTCACCACCAGCAAGACGCTCATATAGAGGATGAGCGGTTCGATGTCGTCATCTTCAATTTCCGTCAGGGGAATGCGCACCCACATCTGGCTGGCCTGGGGAGGCTGAATCCAGATAATGTAGTGATCCTGGATTTCAACCCTGACCCTGGTATCCCCTTTCAATTCGCGGCTGATGCTCTGCTCCAGATAGGGGTAGGGCTTGGAATCATTCAGCCCGTGCTGCTCCGCCTCGCTCTGGGTATAGATGTCGCTTCCGGTCGCCACATAGACCAGCGCCTCGGCATCTTCACTGAGCGCCAGCTGGTTGTTGTCCACCGGGAAGATGAGTTTGACCTGGTTTGCCAGCAGGTGGCTGATCTGCTTGACGGTCGGCGCCAGCAAGTAGTTGTAGAAGGTAACGTAGGAGACGACTTGATAGACCACCAGCACGGCAGCCAGAAACCAGAGCATGCGGGAGAACATGCTGCCCACTTTCTTCATGCGTTCTCACCGTCCGGTACGAACACATACCCCAGACCCCAGACGGTCTGCAGATAGCGGGGCTGGGCCGGGTCCTGTTCCAGCAGGCGGCGCAGGCGGGAGACCTGCACATCGATGCTGCGCTCGGTGGCCGTGTACTCGCGACCACGGGCCAGGTTCATCAGCTTGTCACGGGAGAGCGGTTCGCGAGGATGACTCACCAGCACCTTGAGCACGGCGAACTCCCCGCTGGTCAGGGCAACCGGTTCGCCATCACGGCTCAGTTCACGGGTCGCCAGATTGAGCTGGTAGGCCCCGAAACTCACCATCTTCTCCGCCGCGGAAGGGGCGCCGGGCAGCTCCACGGTATGGCGGCGCAGCACGGCGCGGATCCGGGCCAGCAGCTCACGGGGGTTGAACGGCTTGGGCAGATAATCGTCGGCCCCCATCTCCAGACCGACGATGCGATCCACTTCGTCCCCCTTGGCGGTGAGCATCAAGACAGGGAGCTGGTTGCCGGCCTCGCGCAGGCGGCGGCAGATGGAGAGGCCGTCTTCCCCCGGCAGCATCAGATCAAGCACCATCAGGCTGAAGTTTTCACGCGTCAGCAGGCGATCTGCCTGCTCCCCGTTGGCGACACCTCGCACTACAAACCCCTGCTCGGTGAGGTAGCGCTCCAGCAAGGAACGCAGTTTCAGATCGTCGTCCACCACCAGGACCTTGTATTGCTGACTCATTGCCACCTCTCTTTTCTGTCTCCCCTCATACTAGAGCCGCCCCCTGCAACCACAAAACATAAATATGTTACCGGTTATTGCCCTCATTCGGCCCCGGAGCCGGGAAGGATGGATGGCCAGCTCTGCTTTTTGCTCGACAGCGCGGCGACAATGACTAAGATCCCGAGCAACCGGATGCAATTGGCGAGGGAGTGATAACTCCATGAAAACCAAACTCATTACCCGTGAAGGCTACACCAGGCTCCGGCAGGAGCACGACATGCTCTGGCGGGAGGAGAGGCCCGATGTCACCAAAAAAGTGGCCTGGGCGGCGAGCCTGGGTGATCGCAGCGAGAATGCCGATTACCAGTACAACAAGAAACGCCTGCGGGAGATCGACCGCCGGGTTCGCTACCTGCGCAAGTGCCTGGAAGAGCTGACCATAGTCGACTACTCCCCCTCCCAGGAGGGCAAGGTCTTCTTCGGCGCCTGGGTCGAGGTGGAAAACGAAGAGGGAGAGACCAAGCGCTTTCGCATCGTCGGCTATGACGAGATCTTCGAGCGCAAGGATTACATCTCCATCGACTCTCCCATGGCCCGTGCCCTGCTCAAGAAAGAGGTGGGGGACGAGGCCATAGTGCGTACGCCAGTGGGTGACGCCTGCTGGTACATCAATGAGATCAGCTATCCCAAATAAGCCAGGCCGACCCTCACTGCCAAATCGGCTGACAAGGCCAGGAGAGACCGAGCATGCCCGCCCACCGGGTATGACAAGCGTCGTTTTTGCCGGGGTGGCATCCTGCTGCCCGACCCCATATAGTGCTCACACCCGGCGCCTTGCGGCGCCAACCGGCCCGCGCGGCAGTGACCTGGCAGGTATCTCAAGTATCGCCAGGACAGACCCCCTGTTTGGCGACATAGCCCCACGCTGGCCAGTTAGACAGGACCCGACCAAGAGACCCTCGATGCAAAGCCACGTAATAGAACATCAGATCGCCGGTGAGCTGAATGCCCGCCCGGAACAGGTGCAGGCAGCCGTTCGCCTGCTGGACGAAGGCGCGACCGTTCCCTTCATCGCCCGTTACCGCAAAGAGGTGACCGGCGGTCTGGACGACAGCCAGCTGCGTACCCTGGAGAGCCGCCTCGGCTACCTGCGTGAACTGGCGGATCGCCGCCAGGTGATCCTGCGCTCCATCGAAGAGCAGGGCAAACTGACCCCCGAGCTGGCCCGCGAGCTGAACGAGGCCGACAGCAAGACCCGGCTGGAAGACCTCTACCTCCCCTACAAGCCCAAGCGGCGCACCAAGGGGCAGATGGCCATCGAGGCGGGGCTGGAGCCACTGGCGGATTTGCTGCTGGGTGACCCCATGAAGGATCCCGAACAGGAGGCGGTTCGCTTCCTCAATGCAGAGCAGGGGATCACCGACGGCAAGGCCGCCCTCGACGGTGCCCGTTACATCCTGATGGAGCGTTTCGCCGAGCAGGCCGATCTCCTTGAGAAGTTGCGGGACTACCTGTGGCACAACGCCACCCTGCGTGCCCGCGTGGTGGCCGGCAAGGAGCAGGAAGGGGCCAAGTTCAAGGACTACTTCGAACACGACGAACCCCTGCACAAGGCACCCTCCCACCGGGTGCTGGCCATGTTGCGCGGCCGCAACGAGGGGATCCTCAACCTGGCGCTGGTCACCGGCGAGGATGAGGGTACCAGCCCCTGCGAAGGGATCATCGCCCATTACCTCAGACTCAACCTGCAACACCGCCCGGCCGACAAGTGGCTGCAGGGGGTGGTGAGCTGGACCTGGAAGATCAAGCTCTCCCTGCAGATGGAAACCGAGCTGATCGGCCGCATCCGCGAGTCAGCAGAGGAGGAGGCGATCAAGGTGTTCGCCATGAACCTCAAGGATCTGCTGATGGCGGCACCGGCCGGCATGCGCTGCACCATGGGGCTGGATCCCGGCATCCGCACCGGGGTCAAGGTGGCGGTGGTGGATGCCACCGGCAAGCTGGTCGATCACGCGACCATCTATCCGTTCGAACCCAAGCGCCAGGTTGACCAGAGTCTCAAGACTCTGAGCGAGCTGTGCCAGAAGCACAAGGTCGAGCTCATCAGCATCGGCAACGGCACCGCATCCCGGGAAACCGACCGCCTGGTGAGCGATCTGTTCGAGCGCTACCCGGCCGCCAAGGCGCAGAAAATCGTGGTCAGTGAAGCGGGGGCATCGGTCTACTCCGCCTCCGAGCTCGCCTCCCAGGAATTCCCGGATCTCGACGTCTCCATTCGCGGCGCCGTCTCCATCGCCCGCCGGTTGCAGGATCCCCTGGCCGAGCTGGTCAAGATCGACCCCAAGAGCATAGGTGTGGGCCAGTACCAGCACGACGTCGGCCAGAGCCAGCTGGCCCGCCGCCTCGACGCGGTGGTCGAGGATTGCGTGAACGCGGTGGGGGTGGATGTGAATACCGCCTCGGTCGCCCTGCTCAACCGGGTTTCCGGCCTCTCCCAGACCCTGGCCCAGAACATCGTCGCCTACCGGGATGAGAACGGCGCCTTCCAGCATCGTCAGCAGCTGCTGAAAGTAAGCCGACTCGGGCCCAAGGCATTCGAGCAATGCGCCGGCTTCCTGCGCATTCGGGGCGGCAGCAACCCGCTGGACGGCTCGGCGGTGCACCCGGAATCCTACCCTGTGGTGGAGCGGATCCTCGCCAAGCTGGAGCAGACCGTGGGCAGCCTGCTCGGCAACAGCAGCCTGCTGCGCACCCTCAAGCCCACCGACTACACCGACGAGCAGTTCGGGGTGCCTACCGTCACCGACATCATCGGCGAGCTGGACAAGCCAGGCCGCGACCCTCGTCCCGAATTCAAGACCGCCGCCTTCAAGGAAGGGGTGGAGAAAATCAGCGATCTGGTGCCCGAGATGGTGCTGGAGGGTGTGGTCACCAACGTCACCAACTTCGGCGCCTTCGTCGACATCGGCGTCCATCAGGACGGGCTGGTGCACATTTCTTCCCTCACCGATCGCTTCGTCAAGGATCCCCGCGAGGTGGTCAAGGCCGGTGACATCGTCCGGGTCAAGGTGCTGGAAGTCGATGTACCGCGCAAACGCATCAGTCTGACCATGCGTCTGGATGAAAAAGCCGGCCAGCCTGCACGCAAACCGGCCGAGCCGCGTCACACCGGCAACGCCCGACCGAAACAGGCGCCCCGTCAGAACGCTCCGACCGAGGGTGCCATGGGCAATGCCTTCGCGGCTGCCCTGTCGAAACTGAAGAAATAAGCCTCCAGAATGCAAAAAAGCCCCGAAAGGGGCTTTTTCATGCCTGCACGGAGCGGGATCAAACGTCCTGACTCAGGCTATGGGGGGAGGCTGGCCTCACCGCTTGCTGATAGTGCCTGGCAATCACCTGGTTTCGATTGTCCATATAAGCACCGAGCGGGCCTGTGGTTTCCTGCCTGAGAGTCATCAGATCCTTGCGGGCCTGTGCCTCCTTGCCAGAGGCGGCACGGGCCACACTCATGTCTTGTGACGATGGTTCATCGGGAGCCAGCGCAGCGGCACGCACCTGCTGCATCTTGGCGATGGTCGCGGCGGGATCCCCGGGAATGGTCCCCATGTCGATGACCACCTCCCCCCCGGTGGCATAACGCTTGCCATCCGGCCCACGGGAAAACTGGTAGGTAGGGCTCCCCGCATGCTCGCCGCCGGCTGCCTGGTGAGCCTGCTCGTGCTTGCGAACTTCGAGATCCCGTTCGACCAGCGCAGCCACCTGACGCTGCTGCTTTTGCTGCTCCTGCTGTTCACCCTCCTGACGTTGTCGACGCTCCCCCTCCTCCCCCGTTGCCTCGACAAAACGGTGCGCCACCATCACGGGGCCGGTCTGGCCGTTCTCTTTCGTGGACGAGGATGGGGTGGCGGGATTGGCCTGGGCGGCCCGGGATCTCTCTTTCTGGGAACCGACGCCGGACTCGGCGTTGGACGCTTCGCTCTGGCGGCTGGGGGGCACCAGTTCTGCACGGCGGTTGTCAGTCTGTGCCGATTCCGTCTGCGGCTGCAGTTGATTCGGAATGATGGTCGGCAGACTGACGTTGATGTTCATGTCACACCCGGATATCGATCAGGGTGCCCAGCATGTCGCTGGCCGTCTGGATCACCTTGGCGGATGCCCCGGCATGCAGCTCGGCCACCTTGAGATTCACCAGTTCATCCGGCAACTGCACCTGATCACCCGCTGGCGTATTGAGACGGGCGATCTGGCTGGACGCCTGTCCGGCCAACTGCTCGGCCCGTTGGAACCCCTGCACGCCCGCCGTCATGGCTGATTCGATACGCATTGGCACACTCCTCTGTAGGGTTGGCTAATTATCCACCAACCTGACGAGTTATTGAAGCCTGCCGCTCAAATCTCAGTCAATGAACCGCCGCAGGAGGGTGATGAACTGCTCTGGATGGGAGATGAAGGGGGCATGGGATGCCTTCTCCAGCACCAGACTGTGGCTGGCAGGGTAGCGCGCATCCAGCAAGGGGATCGCCGCCTTCGGCACCAGGGTATCCAGCCTGCCGTAAAGACGCAGCCAGGGCAGATCCAGGCCGATCAGTTCATCCCGCAGATCGACCTCGGCCAGCAGGCCCAGACCCGCCTCCAGGGCCGCAAGCCGGGGAGCGGGTCGCTCCGCCAGCCAGTGACGCAACTGGCGAATGTCGTTTCTGGCATGCTCGCTGCCCATGGCCTGGATCGCGAGGAAGCGCTCTATGGTCTGCATGAAGTCGCCGGCCAGCATCTGGTTGAACCCCGACAGCACCTTGGGGGCAATCCCGGGCCACTCGTCGCGGGCCATGAAGCAGGGAGAACTGGCTACGGTAATGAGAGAGTGAAGGCGTTCAGGCATGGTCAGCGCCAACTGACTCGCCACCAGACCACCGAGGGACCAGCCGAGCAGATGGCATTTTTCAGGCAATATGGCCGCCACCTGCTCTGCCAGCCAGGGCAGGGTGTAGTCTGTCCCTGCTTGCAGGGGGCTGTTGCCAAAGCCGGGCAGGTCCACCAGATGCAGCCGATAGTGGGCAGCCAGTTCTTGGGCAATACCGTGCCAGACGGCCCCGTTCATGCCCCAGCCATGCAACAACACCAGGTCCGGGCCCTGGCCAAACCGCTCAACCGATACGCTCATCTAGACTCAAGATCCCTGTTTATCTGCTTGGAGCCTGCATGTTAAAGCGGCTGCTCGCCAAAGCAAGTCCGATCCTTGGCACCCAGTCCGACTGGCTCGGTCTGTGCCTGCTCTGTCGCCAACCCTGTGACGAGACGCCCTTGTTGTGCTCCTGGTGCCGCCACGCCCAGCGCCAACACGACAGACGATGCCTGATGTGCGCAGTACCGCTGCCGGAGCAACATCGCGAGAGCGAACTGCTGTGCGGACGATGCCAGCGCAGACCCGCCCCCTGGGAGCGTTTGCAGGTGATCGGCGATTATCAGGCACCTTATGCCCAACTCATCCCCCGGCTGAAGTATTCCGGTCAGATCCTGCTCGCGCCGCTGCTTGCCCGCCTGCTGGCAGACCATCTGGACCTCGCCAACCCGCCGCAGGTCATCATTCCGGTTCCCCTGCACTGGTGGCGCCAGTGGTGGCGAGGCTTCAATCAGGCAGAAGAAATCGGCCATGCCCTGAGCGCACTCACCGGTATTCCTTGCGACACCCGCGTACTGTGCCGGACAAGGTCGACCCCGCAACAGACCCGGCTCAGTGCCGGCCAGCGGCGACGCAATCTGCGTGGCGCCTTCGAAATGGCACCTCACCACTACCGGCATGTGGCACTGCTTGATGATGTGGTCACCACGGGCGCCACCGCAGGTCAGCTCACCCGGTTGCTTCATGAGCACGGCGTCACCACGGTAGAGGTGTGGGCCATCTGCCGTACCCTCAGACACCTGAAATAACCGGGCAGGGATCCGGCCTGGGAGACCGCTGGCGGCATGATTCCGATACGCCCGGGCTCACAGGCTCGCCATCGGCACGCTACCCAAGCCCCGCCAAGCGAGTTATCATGAATACCCTAGTCGTACACTCAGGTTTATGAGGATAGTGATGATCAGCATTTCCGACACCGCCCAGGCCCACTTCCGCAAGTTGCTGGAGAAGCAGCCTGATGGCACCAACATCCGGGTGTTTGTGGTCAATCCGGGAACCCAGAATGCCGAGTGCGGCGTATCCTATTGCCCACCCGACGCGGTCGATCCGGAAGATCAGCACCTGCCCTTCAGCGGCTTCGACTGCCTGGTCGATCCCCTGAGCGCCCCCTTCCTGGTGGATGCCACCATCGACTTCGTCACCGATCAGATGGGCTCTCAGCTCACCCTGAAAGCCCCCAACGCCAAGATGCGCAAAGTGGCCGACGACGCCCCGCTGATCGACCGTATCGAATACGTGTTGATGTCCGAGGTGAACCCCATGCTGGCCGGTCACGGCGGCAAGGTCACCCTGGTCGAGCTGACCGACGACAAACTGGCCATCCTGCAGTTCGGCGGCGGTTGCAACGGTTGCTCCATGGTCGACTACACCCTGAAAGAGGGGATCGAGAAGCAGTTGCTGGAGAAATTCCCGGGCGAGCTCAACGGCGTCAAGGATGCCACCGAGCACCAGCGCGGCGACCACTCCTACTACTGATTTGCCCCCTTGCGGCAAAGAAAAGGCCCCGCCAGCTGGCGGGGCCTTTTGCATTCTGCGGATGGCAGAAGATCACTCGTCCTTCTTGTCTCGCGACAGCAGGGCGATGGCTGCCTCTTTCGGGTTCTTGCCCTCGTAGAGCACCTTGAAGATCTGTTCGCAGATGGGCATCTCGACGCCACAGCGGGCCGCCAGCAGATGTACTTCCTTGGTGTTGCGATAGCCTTCCACCACCTGGCCTATCTCGGCCATGGCGGTGTCAACCGACTTGCCCGCTCCCAGCGCCAGACCAAAACGGCGGTTGCGCGACTGGTTGTCGGTACAGGTCAACACCAGATCCCCGAGCCCCGCCATCCCCATGAAGGTCTTGGCGTCGGCCCCGAGGGCGGCGCCCAGACGCTGCATCTCCACCAGACCCCGAGTGATGAGCGCAGTTCTGGCATTGGCGCCAAAGCCGAGTCCGTCAGAGAGACCGGCACCGATGGCGATGACGTTCTTGACCGCCCCGCCCAGCTGCAGACCGATGAAGTCCGGATTGGTATAGACCCGGAACGAGCGGCCGCAGTGTAGCAGGTGGGAGAGATCGTCGGCAAAGTCGTCGTGGGTCGAGGCCACCGAGATGGCGGTCGGCAGACCGGCGGCCAGCTCGCGGGCGAAGGTCGGGCCCGAGATGACCGCCAGTGGAATGGCATCCCCCAGCACCTCCCGCGCCACCTCTTGCAGCAGACGGCCGCTGTCCGGCTCCAGCCCCTTGGTGGCCCAGGCGATCCGGGTATCCGGGCGCAGGAAGGGTTTGACCCGGGCCAGTACCTGGCCGAACACATGGCTCGGCACCACCAGCAGCAGCACGGGAGCGGCTTGCACCGCCGCCTGCAGATCCGACGTCAGTTGCAGATCGGCCGGGAAGGGGACATCCGGCAAGAATGCCTTGTTGCAGCGATCCTGTTCCAGCTCGGCGACATGGGCAGGGTCGTGACCCCACAGCAGGGTCGGATGACCATTGCGCGCCAGAGAAATGGCAAGGGCGGAGCCATAAGACCCCGCCCCCAGGACCGAGATTGCGATCTGGTCGGCCATTATCAGGCTTCCGCAGTCGCCTGCTGGGCCTGTACCTGCGCCATGTGCTGGGCGAACAGGGCGTCGAAGTTGACCGGTGCCAGGTTCAGCTGCGGGAAGGAACCCTTGCTCACCAGGTTGGACACCGCTTCGCGGGCATACGGGAACAGGATGTTCGGGCAGAAGGCCGCCAGGCAGTGGGCCAGTTGCGGCTCAGGCAGGTTGCCGATGGTGAAGATGCCGGCTTGCTGCACTTCGCACAGGAAGGCGGTCTCGGTTTCCAGCTTGCAGGTGACAGTCAGGGTCAGCACCACTTCATAGACGCTGTCGGCCAGGACATTGGTCTTGGTGTCCATGTCCAGCTTGACGTCCGGCTGCCACTCTTTCTGGAAGATGTGCGGGGTATTCGGGGCTTCGAAGGAGACATCCTTGGTGTAGACACGCTGGATGTGGAATTCCGGTTGCACTTCCTGGTTGTTGATTTCGTCAGCCATTTCGTTTGATTCCTTTTTAAGATAATGAGTGGGCGCAGGCCCTTAAATCAGCGTTTTTTGGTCACCGGCAGATTGTCTGCACGCCATTGGGCCATGCCACCGCTGAGCACATACACCTGCTTGAAACCGGCCTTGCTCAGTTGGCGACCCGCGCCACCAGCGGTCATCCCCGACTCGCACACCACTATGATGGGGGCATCCTTGTGCTTTTCAACCGGACCCAGATTATTCGCCTGAATCTGGGCGAGCGGCAGGTGATGGGCCCCGGCCAGATGACCCTTGGCAAATTCATCCTGACTGCGAATGTCCACGACGGTGGCATTTTCACGGTTGATAAGCAGGGTAGCGGCGTGGTTGTTGACCGCCTTCACCGGAGAAAAACGAGCACGCACAGTGGTATACACCAGGGTGCCTGCCAGGCCCAACCAGGCTGCGGTCAGCAGCGGATTGCGGGCCGCGAAATCCAAATACTCTTGCATCTTCTACTATCCAGGGACCAAGACAAGGGCCCGAGTATACATGGGGCCCTGCATAAGATCAGCCATCTTGGCGGCAAAGCGAGAGCAAGCTCCCATCAGGGATGGCTGCCGATTCTTCCTCCTCCAACCGGGCAGAACGAGAGGATGTGCCATGCCGAAAAGAGGGGGGAAACAGAGGAAACCCCGCCGCGGCAGACAAGCCGGCAACATGCCTAAAACAGCGGGATAACAGTTAAAAAGCGAGGCTGGAGAGGGACTTGGCTATCAGGTGACTATTTCGGCAGATGTAGTAATATTACGCTAGTTTCACTTCCCGCAATTCATTCCTATCCGAGAGGACATAGCCTTATGTCAACAGCTAAGAAACCGCTGGTTCTGGTCATCATGGACGGTTGGGGCTACAGCACCAAGCAAGAGTACAACGCCGTTGCTGCCGCCAAGACCCCCAACCTGGATCGCCTGGCCCGTGACTACACCAGCACCCTGATCTCCGGCTCCGGCCTGGACGTGGGTCTGCCGGACGGCCAGATGGGCAACTCCGAAGTGGGCCACACCAACATCGGTGCCGGTCGCGTCGTCTATCAGGAGCTGACCCGCATCTCCAAGGACATCCAGGACGGCGACTTCTTCCAGAACGTCGAGCTGGCCAAGGCTGTCGACGCTGCCGTGACCAAGGGCAAGGCCGTGCACATCATGGGGCTGATGTCCCCGGGTGGCGTACACAGCCACGAAGAGCACATCATGGGCATGATCGAGATGGCCGCCAAGCGTGGCGCCGAGCAGATCTACTTCCACGCCTTCCTAGATGGCCGCGACGTCCCGCCGCGCAGTGCCCAGTCCTCCATCGAGCTGTTCGACGCCCTGTTTGCCCGACTGGGCAAGGGTCGTTTCGCCTCCATGATCGGTCGTTACTACGCCATGGACCGCGACAACCGCTGGGATCGCGTGCAGCAGGCCTATGACCTGATGACCCAGGGCAAGGGCGAATTCACCGCCGACAACGCCACCGACGCGCTGGCCGCCGCCTATGCCCGCGACGAGAACGACGAGTTCGTCAAAGCCACCCGCATCGGCGACGCTGTACCGATGATCGACGGCGATGCGCTGATCTTCATGAACTTCCGTGCCGACCGCGCCCGCGAAATCACCCGCGCCTTCGTCGATACCGACTTCACCGGCTTCGCCCGCACCGCCACCCCGGCCCTGCACTTCGTGATGCTGACCGAATACGCGGCCGACATCAAAACCGCCTGCGCCTATCCGCCCACCGCCCTGGTCAATACCCTGGGTGAGTGGCTGGCCAAGCAGGGCAAGACCCAGCTGCGCATCTCCGAGACCGAGAAGTACGCCCACGTCACCTTCTTCTTCAACGGTGGCGAAGAGGCCTGCTTCAGCGGCGAAGATCGCGAAATCGTGGCGAGCCCGAAAGTGGCCACCTATGACCTGCAGCCGGAGATGAGCTCCGAAGAGCTGACCGACAAGCTGGTTGCGGCCATCAAGAGCGGCAAGTACGACGTCATCATCTGCAACTACCCGAACGGCGACATGGTCGGCCACACCGGCGTGTTCGATGCGGCCGTCAAAGCCTGTGAAGCGGTCGACCACTGCATCGGTCGCGTCACCGACGCCCTGGCGGAAGTGGGTGGCGAGTGCCTCATCACCGCAGACCATGGCAACGCCGAGAAGATGATGGACGAAGAGACTGGTCAGGCCCACACCGCCCACACCAATCTGCCGGTTCCCCTCATCTACTTCGGTCGTAAAGCCGAGGTCGCCGAAGGTGGCAAACTGTCCGATCTGGCCCCCACCATGCTGACCCTGATGGGTCTGCCGGTGCCGCCGGAAATGACTGGCAAGCCCCTGATGATTCTGAAATAATCCTGCCCCATGCGGGGATGCGAAATTATTTCACAGAAAACCAGTCGCGTCGGCCTGTTGGCCGGCGCGCTGTTTTTTTGCCTGATCGGCGGTACCGGCACAGCCCAGGCTGCGAACCAGCAGTTGGGGGCCATGCAGTCCCAGATCAAGGAACAGCAACAGACCCTCAAGCTCAGCAAGCAGGAGCTTGCCAAGCTCAACACCCAGCTCAAGGCTGACGAGCAGGCCATTTCGGCTGCCGCCGCCAAACTCGAGCAGACCAGACAGCAACTCCGGCAGAACCAGCAGAAGCTGGCGTCCCTGCAGCAGGACAAGCTGGCACTGGAGCAACAAGCAAAACATCAGAAACAGTTGCTGGCCAAGCAGGCGGAAAGCGCCTTCCAGGCGGGCAACCACGATTACCTCAAACTGCTGCTCAACCAGCAGGATCCGGCCAAACTGAGCCGCGCCCTCGACTATTTCGACTACCTCAACAAGGCCCGTATCGAGGCCATCGAAGCCCTGCGCGCCACCCGTGACAAGCTGGCCAAGAACCAGCAGGCCACCAGGGAGACCGAGAACCGCCTCCAGACCCTGCTCGGCGAGCAGCAGGAGCATCACCAGAGCCTGCTGGCCAGCCAGCAGAGCCGTGCCAAGGTGCGCAACCAGTTGCAGCAATCGGTGCAGGCCGACGAGCAGAAGCTCGACAAGCTGGTCAAGGCGGAGAAGGCGCTCAAGGCGCGGCTGGAAGAGCTGCGTCGTCAGCAGGAAGAAAAGGAACGCCGCGAACGGGCCGAGCGGGAGCGCCTCGCCAAGATCAAGGCCGAGCAGGAGCGCCAGCGCCGTCTGGAGGCCCAGCGCCTGGCAGCCGAACAGAAACGCATCGAGGAGCAGCAGCGGATCGCCGCCCAGCAGCGCCAGGTCGGCGAACAGCAGCGGCTGGCGGCCCAGCAGCAACGCGTCGCCGAACAGCAGGCCAAGGTGGCGCAGCAGCAAGCAGCCGCCCGCAACAGCGCCAAGGCAAGCAGCAACGGCTACGGCGGTCTGAGCACGGGTGGCAACCTGCGCTGGCCGGTGCAGGGCCCCATCCTCATCTCCTACGGCTCGCCGCGTACCGCCGAGCTGAAGTGGAAGGGCACCCTGATCGGCGCCAGCGAAGGGACCCAGGTCAAGGCGGTGGCACCGGGCCAGGTGGTCTACGCCGACTGGCTCGACGGCTTCGGCATGCTGCTGGTCATCGACCACGGCAAGGGTTACATGAGCCTCTACGGCCACAACCAGTCACTGTTGCGCCAGGTGGGACAAAAGGTGGAGCAGGGTGAGCCCGTGGCCCTGGTCGGCGACAGCGGCGGACAGGAGCGCTCCGGCCTCTACTTCGAGATCCGCTATCAGGGCGAGGCCATCAACCCGACCAAGTGGCTGGCCAGACGCTAAGCCCGCCTTGGCGGTGCCCGATCGGAGTCCGCTACCTCATCCCCAGCCCTTCTCCCGCGAGGGGAGCAGGGAGCAAAAGACAGCAACACCGCGTCGTTTACCACTTCACCTGACAAAAAGTCTGCATCGCGCAGGCTTTTTGCTTGGCAGGGGAGGCACCGCCCGCCTCGATGATGAAAACTTACCTCTTTTCCACCCCGCTCAGGGGAAGACCACCAGCCCGATCTGCTCCAGCAGCCCCTGCTGCTGATCTTCATTGATCCGCACCCCGGCGAGGTCGACCCGGCGCAGATCCAGGCCGGGCAGATCGCACTGGCGCAGATCGCAGCCTTGCAGGTTGAAGCTGGTCCAGTCGATTTGCCCGAACTCGGAGCCGCTGAGATCCGAGCCTGCCAGGGAGGCGCCCAGCAAGTTGGCCCCCTGCCAGCGGTTGCCGGCAAGCTCGCACCGCTCCAGCAGGCAGCTTTCGAAGTTGGCGTAGCTGAAGTTGTTGCCGGTGAGGTGGGCCTCGCAGAAATAGCTTTTGGCGGTGATCCGGTTGGCGAAGCTGGCATGGGCGAAGTTGATCCCCATGGCCTGGCAGTCGCGCATCTCCAGCCCAAGACACTGGCTGCGGCCGAAGTCCGCCAGGGTGAGATCGCAGCGCAGGAAGCTCGCCTCCCTCAGATCGCAGCCCTGAAACAGGCATCCCAGCTCCCGTTCCCTGTCATAGAAGCTGCAGTCGACGAAGCGGCTCTCCCCGAGATCGAGCCAGGAGAAGTGGCAGCCGATGAAGCGGCACCCCTGGAACTGCTCCCCCTCCACCTCTTGCCGCTCGAAGTGGACTCCCTCGAAACACCTGCCCTTGATCATCCCCTGCCCCCTATTGATGGCGTCATATGCTGACATTGCCGTGCAAAAACGGTAATGTTACGTGTAACATTTTTTGCCGGATCCCCAGATGAACGACACCCGCAAGCGCCGCCCTACCCTGCAGGACATTGCCGACCTGACCGGTGTCACCAAGATGACCGTCAGCCGCTACCTGCGCGACCCGTCCGCCGTGGCCGAAGGGACCCGCGAGCGCATCGCCGCCGCGGTGGAGGAGCTCGGCTACATCCCGAACCGGGCGCCGGACATGCTGTCGAACGCCACCAGCAAGGCGATCGGCATCCTGATCCCCTCCCTCTCCAACCAGGTCTTCTCGGCGGTGATCCACGGCATCGAGGCGGTGACCCGGCCCGCCGGCTACCAGACCCTGCTCGCCCACTACGGCTACAGCCCGGAGCGGGAGGAGGAGCAGGTCGCCTCGCTCCTCTCCTACAACGTGGACGGGCTCATCCTCTCGGACACCCAGCACACCGAGCGCACCCGCAAGATGATCGCCACCGCCGGCATCCCGGTGGTGGAGACCATGGATCTGCCCCTCTCCCCCATCGACATGGTGGTGGGCATGGATCACCGGGCCGCCGCCCGGGCCATGGTAACAGAGATGCTGCGCCGGGGACGGCGCAAGGTGATCTACCTCGGCGCCCGGCTCGACGTGCGCACCCAGCTGCGAATGGAAGGCTACTACCAGGCGATGGCCGATTTCGGTCTGACCGGCCAGCACCTGCTGACGGAGCAATCCTCCAGCTTCACCCTGGGGGGAGAGCTGCTGGCCCAGGCCATGGCGCGCTTCCCCGATCTCGACGGCCTGTTCTGCACCAACGACGACCTGGCGGTGGGGGCCCTGCTGCAATGCCAGGCCAGGTGGATCCCGGTGCCCCAGCAGGTGGCCATCGCCGGCAGCAACGCCCTCGACATCGGCCACGCCATGACCCCCAAGCTCGCCAGCATCGTTACCCCCCGCGAGACCATAGGTCGCGAAGCCGCCATCATGCTGCTGGCCCGCCTCGGCGGCCAGCCGCTGGCGACCAGGTGCAAGGACATCGGCTTCTCCCTCTATGAGGGGGAAAGCCTCGGCTGATCCCTGGCCATCATGGCGCGTTCGACCGCCATGATGGCGCCTTCTCCCCTCTCCCCTCGCCGTCCCCTGGCCTATGCTGGCTCCTCCATCCACCCTGTCAGGAGCAGACCATGCACCACACCGAACGATTGAAAGCCTGCCTGCAGCGCGTCATCTGCGATCCCGCCTTCCCCCTGGCGGAGCTCGACGACTGGTTCACCCCCGACTACTGCCAGGAGGTGAACGGCGAGCGGCTCGACTACCCGGCGTTTCACCAGCACATCGCCACACTGCGCCGCCATCTGGCCGGGGCGAGCATCGAGTTTGTCTCCACCCTGGCGCAGGGGGAGCGGGTGCACTCGACCCATGTGGTGCGGGCCACCCGCCAGGACGGCGGCACCCTGGTCTGCAAGGTGAGCGGCCTCTTCACCTTTCGCGGCGATCGGATCTGCCATACCGACGAGGTGACCTGTCTGCTGGCAGGCAGCAAGGAGGATGCGGATATCGGCTCACGGCGCTGACTGCCGGCAACCCGCAGACACCGCCATGGCGGGCAGGAAGGCAGACGACGGGCCCTCAGGCCGCCGGTTCGCGCCGGGCGAGGCGCTGGAGGGCGCGGGACAAGGCACCGGGATCCTCGTAGCCAAGCCGATCGGCGATCTGGGCCAGCGTGAGCCCCCGGTGCTGCAACTGGCGCGCCCGTCCCAGCACCACCTGCTCCCGCCACTGGCGAAAGCTGCACCCCAGCTGCTGGAGGAAGAGCCGGTTGAGGGTGCGCACCGAGGCGCCGCAATCTGCCGCCAGCGCCGTCAGCGTCAGATGGATGGCGGGTGCCTGGCACACCCTGTCCAGCACCCGCAGCAGGCGCGGGTCCGGCACCCCGGTGAGGGGAATGCGCGCCGCGAGCGGATCGGCGCGCTCCAGCTCCTGGCCAAGCACCGTCAGATAGGCTCCCTTCACCTCCTCCTCGGCCAACTCGGGCAGGCGGGCGAAGAGGCCCGCCAGCAGCGGGCTGGCCTGCAAGGGGCCGAAGGCGGTGCGGGCCGACGTCGGCACATAGAGGAGGGAGAGCCGGGAGCGGCGCAGCACGCGAAACTCGTGCTCCCACCCCGCCGGAATAAAGCAGACCTGGCCCGCCACCAGCAGTTCTCCCTCCCCTCGCCCCGTGATGATGCCGCCCCCGTCGTGCAGATAGCAGTATTGGGCATGGGGGTGGCAGTGCAGCGCGGTGAAGTGCCCTTGCGGGTAGGATGGATGCAGACAGGACATGAAGGCTCCAGGGGAGAGGGGCGGCCCCCGACCTTAAGCCAGGGCGAGGCCGGAAGCAAACGGCCCACCCCCCCCGGGGGCGGAAAAACAGCAGGCCACCCGGGGGTGGCCTGTTTAATTTTTCTAAACGATATTTGCTTAGCGTTTAACCAATTCAACCGCTTCCCGGGAGAGGCGGGTCACCTCCTCCCAGTTGCCGCTCTTGACGGCGTCTGCCGGCAGCATCCAGGAGCCGCCAACGGTGGCCACACATTTCAGCGCCAGGTAGTCGGCCACGTTTTTCGGGCCGATGCCGCCGGTGGGGCAGAATTTCACCTGGGGCAGGGGCGCCGCGATGGCGGAGAGTGCCTTGGTGCCGCCGTTCGCCTCGGCCGGGAAGAATTTGAGGTGGTCGTAGCCTGCTTCCAGCGCCTGCATCACCTCGGACGGGGTGGCCACGCCCGGGATCAGCGGCGCCGTGCTCTTGGCCGCGTGGGCCAGCAGGGCCGGGGTCATGCCCGGGGAGATGACGAAGCGGGCACCGGCAGCGACGGCGGCATCAAACTGCGCGCAGTTGAGCACGGTACCGGCACCGACCATGGCATCCGGCATCGCCTTGGCGATGAGGGCGATGGCGTCCAGCGCCACCGGGGTGCGCAGGGTGATCTCGAACACCGAGATGCCGCCATCCAGCAGGGCCTTGGCCATGGGCAGGGCCTGATCCAGGTCGTTGATGACCATCACGGGTACCAGGGGGGAGGCGGCAAACACCTCGGCAGGGGTCACTTTCCAGTTCTGCATAGCTCTTCCTTAGTCAAAGATGGTGGCGCCGCACTCGGCGCTCGATACCGCGCGACGCATCACGCTGAACAGTTCACGGCCCCACCCCTCTTGTTCCAGGGTGAGGTCGATCTCGGCCTGGGTACGGCCACTCAAATCGGTCAGGCAGTCGAGGCGGCCGGACTCGGCATCCACCCGCAGCAGGTCGCCATCGGCGAGCAGGCCGATGGCCCCGCCGTGCAGGGCTTCCGGGGTGACGTGGATGGCGGCCGGGATCTTGCCGGAGGCGCCGGAGAGGCGACCATCGGTGACCAGGGCCACCTTGTGACCCGCCTTCTGCAGGTTGCCAAGCACCGGCATCAGCTTGTGCAGCTCCGGCATGCCGTTGGCGGCCGGGCCGTTGTGGCGCACCACGATGACGGCGTCCTGGTTCAACTCACCGGCCTTGTAGGCCGCCTCCACCGCATGCTGGGAGGAGAAGACCCGGGCCGGGGCCTCGATGACCCGATACTCGGGCGCGACGGCGGAGACCTTGACCACGGCGCGGCCCAGGTTGCCCGCCAGCAGCTTGGTGCCGCCGGTGGCCTGGAACTCGCTGCCAGAGGGGGAGAGCACGCTCGGATCCGCGCTCTCGCCCACCGGTTGCCACACCAGCTTGCCATCCACCAGTGCCGGACGGCTGAGGTAGTCCTGCATCTCGCCGAAGACCGGGGTGGCATCCATGTGGATCAGCCCCTCTTCGGCCAGACGACGCATCAGGCCGGGCACGCCCCCCGCTTGTTCGAAGGCGTTGACGTCCGCCGGGCCGTTCGGGTACATGCGCACCAGGAGCGGCACCACGTCGGAGAGATCGCTCAGGTCGTCCCAGGTCAGCTCCAGCCCGGCGGCGCGGGCCAGCGCCACCATGTGGATGCTGTGGTTGGTGCTGCCGCCGGAGGCAAGCAGGGCCACCAGGCCGTTGACCAGAGCGCGCTCGTCGATCACCGCACTCAGGGGGCGATAGGCCGGGGAGCCCGGGATCATGGCGCTGATGCGGCGGGCCGCTTCTTCGGTGAGGGCGTGGCGCAGCTCGCTGTGCGGATGCACGAAGGCGGAGCCCGGCAGCATCAGGCCCATGGCTTCGAACACCAGCTGGTTGGTGTTGGCGGTGCCGTAGAAGGTGCAGGTGCCCGCCGCGTGGTAGGCGCCGCACTCCATCTTGAGCAGGGCGTCGCGGCCCACTTCACCGGCAGCGTACTGCTGGCGCACCTTTACCTTCTCGTCGTTGCTGATGCCGCTCGCCATGGGGCCGGCAGGCACGAAGGCGGTGGGCAGGTGGGCGTGGGAGAGCGCCCCCATGATCTGGCCCGGGGCAATCTTGTCGCAGATGCCGAGCAGCAGGGTGGCGTCGAAGGTGTTGTGGGAGAGGGAGACCGCGGTAGCCTGGGCGATGAGATCCCGGGAGAAGAGGGACATGTCCATCCCCGGCTGGCCCTGGGTCACGCCGTCGCACATGGCGGGCACGCCGCCGGCGACCTGGGCGCTGTGGCCGAGCTCCGCCAGGGCGCCCTTGATGATGTCCGGGTAGCCCTGATAGGGCTGATGGGCACTCAGCATGTCGTTGTAGGCGGTGACGATGGCCACGTTGGCGCGGGTCATGTCGAGGATCCGCCCCTTCTCGTCACAGCTCGAGGCGGCCACGGCGTGGGCCAGGTTGCCGCAGGAGAGGGAGGCGCGGGTCTTGCCCTGATCGGCCTGGCGCTGGATGCGGGCCAGGAAGCGGGCACGGCGGGCGGTGCTGCGCTCGCGGATGCGGTTGGTCACCTGGGTGATCACGGGATGGGTCATAGCTTTCTCTCCAACTCTATATACGGGCGCGGTCGGCTGCAGCCGGGCGCGCGACATGGCTCATTGCGCCTGCGTCAGCGCGGTGACGGCACGGTCGACCACCTGTTCGAAGGTCCCGTCGATATCGATGCGAAACACGCCGGGCTCGCCATCCGGTCGCTCCAGGGTATCAAACTGGCTTTGTACCATGGCTTCGCGCATGAAGTGGCCCTGCCGTGCCCGCATCCGTTCGAGAATGAGGGACTGGCTGCCATCCAGAAACAGGAAACTCACCGAGTCGTTGCCCTCGCGGATCTGGTCGCGGTACTGCTTCTTGAGGGCCGAGCAGACGATGACGCCGAGCTCGTTCTTGCGCTCCAGGCTGTAGGCCGCATCGCGGATCCGTTCCAGCCAGGGGGCCCTGTCTTCATCGTTGAGCGGGTTGCCCGCCGCCATCTTCTGGATGTTCGCGCGAGGGTGCAGATCATCGCCGTCGATGAACTTGGCCCCCAGGGCATTGGCCACCTTGAGGCCGATGCTGGACTTGCCGCTGCCACACACACCCATCACGATAATGCACTTGCCCGCCATTATTTGACCTCTCTCTCACTTTTCAAAAAACGTTCGCCTGATGGGTTCTAAGCTACCACGTTACCGGTAACATGTTACCGGTAACGTTTCGCAATGTGAAGTGCAGCACAGAAATGTGCAGAACAACAAACAGAACCATTTGAGGACAATTTTATGGACGGAGCAATGAACACACCCGATGTCACCTATCTGCTCTCGGTAGCGGGCGGAGCCATTGTCATGTTGCTGGTGCTGATCATGCGATTCAAGGTACATGCCTTCGTGGCATTGACCCTGGTCAGCATGCTGACGGCCCTGGCCACCGGGGTCACCTATGACCAGGTGATCCCCACCATGCTGACCGGTTTCGGCGGCACCCTGGCCTCGGTCGCGCTGCTGGTCGGCCTCGGCGCCATGATAGGCAGGATCCTGGAGATGACGGGGGGCGCCAAGGTACTGGCCGATACCCTGATCAACCGCTTCGGCTCCCACCGCGCCCCCTTCGCGCTGGGTGTGGCCTCCCTGCTGTTCGGCTTCCCGATCTTCTTTGACGCCGGCCTCATCGTCATGCTGCCCATCATCTTCAGCGTGGCGAAGCAGTTCGGCGGCTCCGTCCTCAAGTATGCCCTGCCCTCCGCCGGCGCCTTCGCGGTGATGCACGCCTTCCTGCCGCCCCACCCGGGCCCGGTGGCCGCCAGCGAGTTGCTGGGTGCCAACATCGGTCTGCTCACCGTCGTGGGCCTGCTGGTCGCGCTGCCCACCTGGTATCTGGGTGCTTACCTGTTCGGGCTCTGGTCCGGCAAGAAGTTTGAGCTGCCCCTGCCCCCGAGCTTCACCGCCAGTGCCGAGCAACTCTCCGACAAGGCGCCGAGCTTCGGCCAAGTGATCTCCATCCTGCTGCTGCCGCTGGTGCTGATCTTCATGGATACCGGCCTCAACACCCTGAGCGTCATGGGCGTCATCGACAAGGGTGCGGACTGGGTCAACGTGCTGCGCATGGTCGGCAAGACCCCGGTCGCCCTGCTCATCACCGTGCTGTACGCCCTCTGGATGTTCCGCCAGAGCCAGGGCAAGGTGCTGCTCGAGAAGTTCTGCAACGACGCCCTGGCCCCGGTCTGCGCCGTCATCCTGGTCACCGGTGCCGGCGGCATGTTCGGCGGCGTATTGCGGGCGAGCGGCATCGGCACCGCGCTGGCCGACGTGCTCTCCGATACCGGCATGCCGGTGATCCTGGCAGCCTTCCTGGTGTCCGCCGCGCTGCGGGTCGCTCAGGGTTCCGCCACCGTGGCCCTGACCACTACCGCCGCCCTGATGGCGCCGACCGTGGCCGCCACCACCGGCCTGAGCGAACTGGATCTGACCTTCATCGTCATTGCCATCGCCGGGGGTGCCACCGTGCTCTCCCACTTCAATGACTCCGGCTTCTGGCTGGTCAGCCGCTTCCTGAACATGGACGAGAAGACCACCCTCAAGACCTGGACCGTGATGGAGACGCTGCTCGGCACCATCGCCTTCCTCATCGTGGCCACGGCCAGCGCCATCCTCTGACGGAAACACATCGGGGCCGCATCCGTCGGCCCCGATGTGATATTGCACCGACTTTTTACGGATTCTTGCTTGGGCCCATCGCCACAGATTGCTAGAATTGCCTATTCTTCGCCCCGAGTGGAACGCTTCATCCCGTGATTTCAGGCTTCTCTATGCATTCATCGGCACATTATCGACAGTTGCTGACCCGCTTACCCCAGATCGCGGTTGCCGCGGATCAGTTCCAGATACTCAGCAGCGCCAAAGACTTCAAGAGCCGGATCCTGTCGCTCATCGCCCATGCGACCCAGCGCATCTATCTGATCGCGCTCTATCTGCAGGATGACGAGGCGGGACGGGAGATCCTCTCCGCCCTCTATGCCGCCAAGCAGCGCAATCCCTCTCTCGACATCAAGGTGTTCGTCGACTTCCACCGCGCCCAGCGCGGCCTGATCGGCAAGGGCAAGCAGGGGGGCAACCACCTGATGTACCAGGCCATGGCCGCCAGCCACCAACACCAGATCGAGATCTACGGCGTGCCGGTCAAGGGCCGCGAGCTGCTCGGGGTGCTGCACCTCAAGGGCTTCATCTTCGACGACACCCTGCTTTACTCCGGCGCCAGCCTCAACGACATCTACCTGCACCAGCAGGAGCGCTACCGCTTCGATCGCTATCACCAGATCCACAGCCCGGCACTGACCCGCAGCATGGTCAACTACGTGGATGACGTCTTCCTCGGCAGCGAGGCCGTCCAGCGGCTGGATCGCACCAGCATCCCCGGCGCCAAGCAGCTCAAGGGACCGATCCGCCGCTTCAAGCAGCGTCTGCGCCTCTGCCAATACCGCTTCGAGAGCATCCAGCCCAACGATCGGGAGATCGCCGTGACCCCCATGGTGGGCCTGGGCAAGCGGGGCAACCAGCTCAACCGGATGATCCGCAACCTGGTGCGGGCCACCGAGCGGGAGATCTTCATCTGCACCCCCTACTTCAACCCCCCCAAGGAGTTGAACAAGGACGTGGAGGCGCTGCTCAAACGCGGCTGCAAGGTGACCATCGTCGTGGGCGACAAGACCGCCAACGACTTCTTCATCCCCCCGGAGGAGAAGTTCTCCACCATCGGCGGTCTGCCCTATCTCTACGAGACCAACCTGCGCAAGTTTGCCGAGCGCAACCAGCACCACATCGACAACGGCCGGCTCAACCTCATGCTCTGGTGCTGCGAGAAGAACTCCTATCACCTCAAGGGGATCTTCGTGGATGAGGAGTGGGCCCTGCTCACCGGCAACAACCTCAATCCCCGAGCCTGGGCGCTGGATCTGGAGAACGGCCTGCTGGTACACGACCAGCACCATCACCTGCGCGAGCAGTTCAGTGCGGAGCGGGAGAACATCCTGGCCCACACCCGCCGCATCAGTCACTTCGACCAGATAGAGCAGATCAAGGATTACCCGGATCAGGTGCGCAAGCTGCTGGCCCGGATCCACAGGGTCAAGGCTCACCTCCTGCTCAAGCGCATCATCTGACCGCCAGAACGCCCCGTCAGTGAAAAGGCCTGCCGTTTCCGGCAGGCCTTTTTCATGGATGACCCTCCCCCGCTCCCTTGCCCACCAGCCCGGAACGGCACAACGCGGCTTGCATCGAGGCCGCAACACCCCCTATCATCTGGACATATTTACAGTGTTTTCGGGCATCTAATTGATGAAATTGGATAAAATCTCCCTCGACAGCCTCAAGGGTGTCGGCAGCAAGATGCTGGAGAAACTCGAGCGACTGGGGCTGGCCACGGTGCAAGACCTGCTGTTCCACCTCCCCCTGCGCTACGAGGACCGCACCCAGGTGTGGCCCATCGGCGATCTGCCGCCCGGCCTGCACGGTGCCGTCGAGGGCGAGATCCAGGACACCCAGCTGGTGATGGGGCGCCGCCGCATGCTGGTGTGCCGTATCAGCGACGGCACCGGCAGCCTGACCCTGCGCTTCTTCAATTTCACCGCTGCCCAGAAAAACAGCCTGGCCCAGGGCCGCCTTATCCGCTGCTTCGGCGAGACACGTCCCGGCAAGTACGGCCTGGAGATGGCCCACCCCGAGTACAAGCTGCTCGGTGAGGAGCAGGCCGGCCAGACCGAAGAGGCCCTCACCCCCGTCTACCCCACCACAGAGGGGCTGCGCCAGCTCACCCTGCGCAGCCTCACGGATCAGGCCCTGGCCCAGCTCGACCTCTACGGGGTCGAGGAGCTGCTGCCTGCCGGCCTCTATCCCCAGCAGATCGATCTGGCCGCCGCCCTGAAGCTGCTGCACCGCCCGCCTCCCTCGGTGGCGCTGGCCCTGCTCGAGAGCGGCCAGCACCCGGCACAGCAGCGGCTGGTACTGGAAGAGCTGCTGGCCCACAACCTCTCGGTCTTGAAGGTACGCGCCCAGGCACAGACCCAGCTGGCCCGTGCCCTCAAACCCGCTCCCGAGCTGGTCCGGCAGCTGCTCGGCGCCCTGCCGTTCACCCCCACCGGCGCCCAGAGCCGGGTGGTGGCGGAGATCGGCCGGGATCTGCAGCAGAGCCACCCCATGATGCGGCTGGTGCAGGGGGACGTGGGCTCAGGTAAAACGCTGGTCGCGGCGCTGGCCGCCCTGCAGGCCATCGGCAACGGCTGCCAGGTGGGGCTGATGGCCCCGACCGAGCTGCTTGCCGAGCAGCACGCCATCAACTTCGCCAGGTGGCTGGAGCCGCTCGGCATCAAGGTGGGCTGGCTGGCGGGCAAGCAGAAGGGCAAGGCGCGGGAAGAGGCGCTGGCCGCCATCGCGGACGGCAGCGTCAAGATGGTGGTGGGCACCCACGCCATCTTCCAGGAGCAGGTGGTATTCCAGCGCCTCGCCCTGGTCATCATCGATGAACAGCACAGGTTCGGCGTGCATCAGCGCCTCGCCCTGCGAGAAAAAGGAGAGCGGGAAGGGGTGCATCCCCACCAGCTCATCATGACCGCCACCCCCATCCCCCGTACCCTGGCGATGACCGCCTATGCGGACCTCGACACCTCCATCATCGACGAGCTGCCGCCGGGCCGCACTCCCATCACCACGGTCGCCCTGCCGGACAGTCGCCGCCAGGATGTGATCGAGCGGGTGAGGCTCGCCTGCGAGGAGGGCAAGCAGGCCTACTGGGTCTGCACCCTGATCGAGGAGTCGGAGGTGCTGGAGTGCCAGGCCGCCGAAGACACCGCCGCCGAGCTGCAAACCCTGCTGCCCGGCCTGCACATCGGCCTGGTACACGGCCGGATGCGCCCCGTCGAGAAACAGCGGGTGATGGAGGAGTTCAAGGCGGGCATACTGCAACTGCTGGTCGCCACCACCGTCATCGAGGTGGGGGTGGATGTGCCCAATGCCAGCCTGATGATCATCGAAAACCCGGAGCGACTGGGGCTGGCCCAGTTGCACCAGCTCCGCGGCCGGGTCGGGCGGGGGTCGGTGGCCTCTCACTGCGTGCTGCTCTATCATGCCCCCTTGTCCAAGACCGCCCAGAGCCGCCTCGGGGTACTGCGGGAGACCAATGACGGCTTTCTCATCGCCCAGCGGGATCTGGAACTGCGCGGCCCAGGCGAGCTGCTCGGTACCCGCCAGACCGGCCTGGCCGATCTCAAGATCGCCGATCTGGTGCGCGACCAGCCGCTCATCCCTCAGGTGCAGAAGATGGCGCGCTTCCTGATGGACAAACACCCGGCTCATGTCGAGCCCCTGATCCGCCGCTGGCTGGGCCTGCGAGACCACTACTCCAATGCTTGACCAAGGCAGATGCAGAAGAGGGTCACCTTGCCTGATGGACAAACACCCGGCTCATGTCGAGCCCCTGATCCGCCGCTGGCTGGGCCTGCGGGACCACTACTCCAATGCTTGACCAAGGCAGATGCAGAAGAGGGTCACCTTGCCTGATGAATAAACACCCGAGCCATGTCGAACCCTTGATACGATGCTGGCTCGGTCTACGGGATCACTACTCGAATGCCTGACCAAGCAACAGAAACAGGAGGAAAGCACTGATGAATTCCTGGCTGCGCGGCCTGCTCTACACCTTTGCCTTCCTGCTGCTCTTTGTCTGGGTCGGTCTCGGCCTGTTCGATGCCGAGCGCGCCAAAGGCCCCATCGCCAACTGGCTCAGCCAGCAGACCGGGGTGCCCGTCACCATTGGCCGGCTGGTGTTCAATCCGCTGCACCCCTACACCCTGCTGGCGGAACAGGTGCGCTATGGGGATGCGGTACAGCTGGAAAAACTCTATCTGGAGATCGAGCACATCGACTGGTTGAACCGGGATGTGCGCATCGCCCACCTGGACCTCATCCGTCCCGTCATCAAGCTGCCGCTCCCCAACCAGTTGCCAAGCCTGCCGGTTCACTCCCTCACCATCAGCGACAGCACCATCGACAACCTGAGCCTGCAGAGCGAGGCCCTGACCCTGCGCGGCCTCAGTGCGTCCCTGAGTGACTGGGAACTGATCGACCCAAGACGCCAGCCCCAGGCCAACCTCACCCTGGGCATCAACCAGCTGGAGACCCCCATGTTCACCCTGGCCCGTCTCAGCCTCAAGGGGCGGCTGGAGGGGCAGGTGCTCAGCACCGACAGACTGACCACCAACCTGTTCGACGGCCTGCTCGAGACCGGCATGGTGCTGAACTGGCCAGAGCGCAGCCTGCAACTGCACGATCTCAAGGCCCGCGCCATGCGCCTCGAGCTTGGTGACATCCCCCCTGGCGAGTTCCCCCTGCGCCGCATCACCCTGGACAGGGGCCAGCTTGCCCAGGTGAGCATCAATGCCATCGATCAGGAGCTCTCCCTCAACAACTTCAACGGCCAGCTCACCGCCTTCGACTGGCAGGCGGGCAGCCAGCCCAGCGGCTATCTGGCGGGCACCCTGGGCGACATGGGCCGCGGCCTGTTCCAGCTTGAGGCCGTCGAGGGCAAGCTCGCCTTCTCCCCCCGGCAGCTGGATGCCGAGCTGCGGGGCAAGGCATACGAAGGGGAGTTCAACGTCGAGCTGGCCCTCGACACCCAGCAGCAGAAGCTCACCCTGAAGGATCTGGCCCTGAGCGGCATGGACATCAGCTTGCCCCAGGGGTGGTGGCAGGATTGGCAGGGCTGGCGCCCGCAACAGATCGACATCCGCAAACTGGCCTTCGACAAGCTCAAGGTGCTCTCTTTCGACGACACCCTGCCCCTCTCCCTGACCGGCTGGCAACTCTACCTGAACGATCTCGCCCTGCGGGGCAACCAGCCAGGCCCCCTGCTGGGACGTGCCCGCATCGAGAGCAAGTGGTTCGAGCTGGTGTGGGACGGTCTCAGTGCTCGCAACGGCACCCTGGATGGCGAGCTGACCCCCAGTTCCTGGCAGCTCAACACCCTCACCACCTCCCTGCCCGACGAGGGCTCCCTCAACCTGAGCGGCCAGTGGGGCAGGACGCCCGGGCAGGAGAGCCGCCTGCAGTTGCAAGGCAAGCAGCTGGATCTGGAGCAGTGGGGCAAGTTGCTGCACTCCCCCGTCTCCTTCGCGGGCAAGGTGGATCTGGCGGCAGATCTGCAAGCCGACCTCAACGGGCAGCCCGGCGAGCAGACGGCCAACTGGCGCCGGACCCTTCAGGGCAGCCTGAGCCTGGAGAGCAAGGATCCCTTCTGGGACAAGGTCGGCATCGACCCCCTGCTGGATGACTGGTTCAGGGAGCAGACCCCCCCCGATCTGACACCGCAGACGCTGTGGCAGGCGATGCAGCGCGGAGACACCCCCTTCTATCAGATCAGGCTGGATGCCAGGGCGGAGCAGGGCAAGGTGCGGATCGAGCAAGGCGGTGCCTCCACCATCACCCACCTGCTGGCACTGCAAGGGGGTGTCGACCTGGCCGCAGACCAGTGGCAGCTCGACCTCGGGGTCCTGAACAAGGGGCGCTGCGCCGAGCTGCTCGCCCGCTGGCGCGGCCCCCTCAATGCGCCCGACCTGGGCTGGAGTTTCCCCACGGGACAGGACGCCTGTGGCTGGGAGGCGGGTGTGCGCTACCCCGCCCAGGGACGAAGCGGCCCGCTCTGGCGCCCACGGCCACCGGCCGCCCAATAACGAACAAGGCCTCGCGAAGAGGCCTTGTTGCTGTGAACATCAGGGATCAGCGTGCGCCGCGCTTGATGGGCAGTACCACGTACTGACCGACAAACTCCACCGCCAGCTTGCGGCCGCTGAACAGCTGCACCCGCAGGCTGAATTTGGCGGACTCTCCGCCCCTCAGCGGCTCGAGCACGGCGGGCATGCCCTCCCGGGCCACCCGCGCCTCCGGTTCTTCGCTCACCGGCCGGTAATACTTGATGTTGCCCTCGGCCAGCACGGTATCCCCTCCCAGCCCTGCCTCCTTGAGCTGCAACCAGATGAGACCCCAGCCCGCCAGCACGCACTGGCTGTAGATGCTGCCGGCGAACATGGTGTCGTGGACGTTGAGATTGGCCGCCAGGTTGGCCTTGAGGTGGAAGGTCTGGCCATCGTAGTGGGTGATGTGCACCCCCATCTTCTCGCTGATGGGAATGCCCCGCGACCAGCGGGTGGTGAGATCCTGGCACCACTCCGGACGGTACTGGATGGTCTGCATGGGACTCAGGGACTTGATCATCTGGCGGTGAGGGATGCGGCCGAAGGAGACGGGGCCTTCCCCTACCTCGAGGAAGCCGCAGCGGCGATAGAACTCCACCGCCTCCTGGCGGGCGTTCATCACCAGCCGTTTCACCTTCTCGTCGCGGGCAAGCTGCTCGAGATCTTCCACCATGCGGGCGCCCAGCCCCTGGCCGCGAAATTCGGGTCGCAGCGCCATAAAGCGGATTTGGGCTTCATCGCCGCCCACAAAGAGGCGACCCACGGCGATGGGCGTTCCGTCGGGTGAGAGCATCAGCCGGTGAATGGCGACGGTATCGTACTCGTCACGCTCGGAGCCAAGGGGCAGATTGAAGGGTTTGCGCAGTAGTTCCCAGCGCAACTGATAGTAAGCATCCAGCTCCGCTGGTGTTTCTGGGGTGACTACCCGGTACATAAAGCGATCCTTGAGTGTGCGCCGACTGGCAGATGGAAGGACTGACGCAACCATATCTCCCGGCGCAGCCTGTAGTAGGTATCCAGCTCGGCTGCCGTTTGGGGGGTGACCACCCGGTACATAACAACATCCTTGAGTTACACTGGTCGAAAGCCATCTTGCCGTGCAAATTCATGGACTTCAATCTGCAAGCGTACCAAGCCGATCACTTATTGCACCTCAGTGCCAAACCCGAACGCCGCGTTTCGGTGCTTGAAAATGCCCGTCATCGCTGGCTGGAAATGGACGGCGTGGTGCAATCCGCCATGAGCCTCCACCAGCCGGCCCGCCTCTGTCTGCCTCATCAACGGAGCATCGCGGAGCAGTTGCCAAAGCAGGCAAGCCGGATCCTGGAGCTGGGGCTGGGCGGAGGGGATCTCACCCGTCACCTGGCGGCACGCTGGCCCGATGCCCACCACGACTGCGTGGATCTGGATGCCGAGATCCTCACCCTGTTCCAGCAGTTCTTCCTCCCCTCGTCAGGGGGCTCGCCTCGGCTGCATCACGCCGATGCGCTGCATTTCCTGCACCAGAGCCAGGAGAGCTACGATCTGGTGCTGCTGGATTTGTTCAGCCAGGACGGCAACCCCCTGCTGCTGTTCCAGGCTCCGCTCTATCAGGCGCTGGCTAAACGCCTGAGCGGCACCCTCATCATCAATCTGCTGCCCCGCACCCGGCTCGAACAGGCACAGGCTCTGCGACTGGCAGAGGAGTGGATAGGCCCGACCCACGTCCACGACGTGCCCGGATACCGCAACGTCATCCTGCACGCGACCCGTCAGCATGGCCAGGGCGGGCGAGCACCGGCAGGGTGAAGAACCTGCGAAGTGTGCAGGCATCGCGTCCTGCCCTCCGCTGAGTCCTGCCCTACCTGCCACCCTTATACCTGCAGCCAGAAAGTGACGGGGCCGTCGTTGAGCAACCTGACCTTCATGTCGGCGGCGAAGCGGCCGGTTTCGGTCGGCACGCCGCTCTCCCTGGCGCGAGCCACGAAGTACTCATAGAGTCGCTCTGCATCTGCGGGATGGGCGCCACCGGAGAAGCTGGGTCTCATCCCCTTGCCGGTATCCGCCGCCAGGGTGAACTGGGAGACCACCAGCAGGCTGCCGCTCACCTGGCTCACGTTGAGGTTCATCTTGCCGTTCTCGTCCGAGAAGATGCGATAACCGCTCACCTTGTGCAGCAGTTTGTCCGCCTTGGCCTCGTCATCCCCCTGCTCCACCCCGAGCAGCACCAGCAACCCCTGGCCGATGGCCCCGGTCACCTCTCCCTCTACCGTTACGCTGGCCTCGCTGACCCGCTGAATCAGTGCAATCACATCCCTCTCCTCTCAAAACAGCACGACCGCCCATCCTGCGGGATGAGCGGTCGTCGATGCTACCAATAAATGCCCTGCCCGGGCCAACGCCTTTGTGGCGGGATCCGGTGTGATGGCCGGCCGGCGTCAGGCCAGCTCCTCTGCACCGGGCTTCTCGTACTCCCCGAGGCAGGCGGTGGTCTCGGCCCCCAGCAACACCACCAGCCAGCTCAGATACACCCAGACGAACAGGATGGGAATGGTCGCCAGGGCGCCATAGATGGCCTGGTAGGAGGGGAAGTTGGTGATGTAGATGGCAAAGCCGCGCTTGGCCAGCTCGAACAGGGTGGCCGCCACCAGGGCACCGATGAAGGCGTGGGTCAGCCGCACGCGGCAGTTGGGCACCACGGTATAGATCAGCAGGAAGGTGAGCACGGAGAAGAGGAACGGCAGGCTGCGCAGCAGCAGATAGCCGATACCGAACAGGCTGTCAGCCGCGAACAACCTGAGCGAGAGAATGTAGGAGGAGATGGCGATGCTGGCACCGATGAGCACGGGGCCCAGGGTCAGGATCATCCAGTACATGGCGAATGCCTGGGCCAAGGGCCGGCTTCGGGTGGACCGCCAGATGTAGTTGAGATTCTTGTCGATGGCCGAGATGAGCATCAGGGCCACCACGATCAGGGCACCGATACCGACGGCCGTGGTGTTGGTGGCGTTGGCCACGAAGCCGTCGATGTACTCCTTGAGCATCTCGCCGGCGGTGGGGACGAAGTTGTGATAGACGAACTGCTCCATCGCCTGCTTCAGGCTCTGGAACACCGGAAAGGCCGACATCATGCCGAACACCACGGCGATCATGGGCACCAGGGAGAGCAGGGTGACATAGGCCAGGTAACCGGCGGTCACCGTCAATCTGTCCTGCTGGAAACGGCCCCAGACAAACTGGGCGAAGTGGGCACCATCGTGGCGCAAGAAGGAGAGTGCATGGGCCAGACGGCCGCGGATCTGCTGCTGCATCTTGTTTCTCGTAAGCGTGATCATGCAGACATTGTGTCAGATAGGGTGGTCATTTGGCCACCCGCAGACCGGCCGGATGCGCCTCCATCCAGCTCAGGCACCATGCGCCCTCATGTCGAGCCCATAAAAAAAGAGGCCTTAAGGCCTCTCTTTGGTCTGTCGATGAACAGCTATCGATCAAGCACGACCGGCGCGCTTGCGATCCAGTTCGGTCAGCAGCTTTTTACGGATACGGATGGCCTTGGGGGTGATCTCCACCAGCTCATCGTTGTCGATGAACTCCAGAGCTTGCTCCAGGGTCATGCGGATCGGCGGAGTCAGCACCTGGGCTTCGTCGGTACCGGAGGCACGCATGTTGGTCAGCTGCTTGCCTTTCAGGCAGTTGACGGTCAGGTCGTTGGAGCGGGAGTGGATCCCGATCACCTGGCCTTCGTACACTTCGGTCGCGTGACCGATGAACAGACGACCACGATCTTGCAGACCGAACAGGGCGAAGGTCAGGGCCTTGCCGGTGGCGTTGGAGATCAGCACGCCGTTCTGACGCTCACCGATGCTGCCACCCTTGTGCGGACCGTAGTGGTCGAAGGTGTGGTACAGCAGACCGGTACCAGAGGTCATGGTCAGGAACTCGGTCTGGAAGCCGATCAGGCCACGGCTCGGGATGATGAAGTCCAGACGGACGCGACCCTTGCCATCCGGGGTCATGTTGGTCATCTCGCCTTTACGCAGGCCGAGCTGCTCCATCACGGAACCCTGATGCGCTTCTTCCACGTCCACAGTGACGGTTTCGAACGGTTCTTGCAGTTCGCCATCCACGGTACGCAGGATAACTTCCGGACGGGACACCGCCAGTTCGTAACCTTCGCGACGCATGTTTTCGATCAGGATGGAGAGGTGCAGTTCACCACGGCCGGAGACGCGGAACTTGTCCGGATCTTCGGTCTCTTCCACGCGCAGGGCCACGTTGTGGACCAGTTCCTGGTTCAGACGTTCCAGGATGTTGCGGGAGGTGACGAACTTGCCTTCTTTACCAGCGAACGGCGAGGTGTTGACCTGGAAGGTCATGTTCACGGTCGGCTCGTCAACGGAGAGCGGCGGCAGGGCTTCGACGGCACTATTGTCACAGATGGTGTCGGAGATCTTCAGCTCGCCCAGACCGGTGATGGCGATGATGTCGCCCGCTTGCGCGTCGGTCACTTCGGTACGGGACAGGCCCAGGTAGCCCAGCACCTGACCGACCTTGCCGGTACGCGGTTTGCCGTTGGCACCGACGATGGTGACCTGCTGGTTGGTCTTGACGCGACCACGAGTGATGCGGCCGATACCGATGACGCCCACGTAGGAGTTGTAGTCCAGCTGGGAGATTTGCATCTGGAAGGCACCGTCAACGTCGCCCTTCGGGGCTTCCACGTTGTCGACGATGGCCTGGAACAGAGGTTCCATGTTCTCGGACGGGACGTCCTGATCCAGGGTGGCCCAACCGTTCAGTGCAGAGGCGTAAACAACCTTGAAGTCCAGTTGCTCATCGGTGGCACCCAAGTTGTCGAACAGATCGAAGACCTGATCCATTACCCAGTCAGGACGAGCACCCGGACGGTCGATCTTGTTGATGACCACGATGGGCTTCAGACCCTGGGCGAACGCCTTCTGGGTCACGAAACGGGTCTGCGGCATCGGGCCGTCAACGGCGTCGACCAGCAGCAGCACGGAGTCAACCATGGAGAGTACGCGCTCAACTTCACCACCGAAGTCGGCGTGACCCGGGGTATCCACGATGTTGATGCGGTAGTCGTTCCAGCGGATCGCAGTGTTCTTGGCGAGAATGGTGATGCCACGTTCCCGTTCCAGATCATTGGAGTCCATGATCCGTTCCTGACCTTCGCTGGTGCGATCCAGAGTGCCGGATTGCTGCAGCAGCTTATCAACCAGAGTCGTTTTGCCGTGGTCAACGTGCGCAATAATCGCAATATTGCGTAAATTCTCTAACATTCTCGCCTCAAATCACCGGGTAAAATTGGGCGCTAATTGTACTCTCGCCTTTGTGATCTGCCTAGCAGAATTGCAACACATTCACGCACAACAAAGGATCAGGATCATGGACCCCGCAGCAAAAGGCTGCTTAGATGGCCTGGATACGCTGGCGCACCATCTCGGTGCACCAAAACGATCCAAGGTTGCACCACTTTAATGCAGCAACCGGCATGAGAACGGGTTTCTCGACAGCCTGAAACGGTGCAAGTGCCCTGAAATCAAGCTGTCACAAACTTGGCACGATACTGGCTTATGTGAATGTGACGACGCATTCACCCAAAGAGTTTTAACACCGGAGGTTACTTAGCATGTCAGCCCAGAACGTTTTGGCCCTGATCCAGGAACACGAAGTCAAGTTTGTTGATCTGCGTTTTACCGACACCAAGGGTAAAGAGCAGCACGTATCCATCCCTTCCCACCAGGTTGACGAAGACTTCTTCGAAGACGGCAAGATGTTCGATGGTTCCTCCATCGGCGGCTGGAAGGGCATCAACGAGTCTGACATGGTGCTGATGCCGGACCCGGCTTCCGCCAAACTGGACCCGTTCACCGAAGAGACCACTCTGAACATCGTCTGTGACGTGCTTGAACCCGCCACCATGCAAGGCTATGACCGCGATCCGCGCTCCATCGCCAAGCGTGCCGAAGATTTCCTGAAGTCCAGCGGCATCGCTGACACCGTGCTGTTCGGGCCGGAGCCGGAATTCTTCATGTTCGACAACATCACCTTCTCCAACACCATGGGCCACAGCTTCGTGAAGATCGAATCCGAAGAAGCTGCCTGGAACTCCGGTACCGACTACGAGCACGGCAACAAGGGTCACCGTCCATTCGTCAAGGGTGGTTACTTCCCGGTTGCCCCGGTTGACTCCTCCCAGGACATCCGTGCCGCCATGTGCCTGGTGCTGGAAGAGATGGGCCAGGTCGTCGAAGCTCACCACCACGAAGTGGCGACCGCCGGTCAGAACGAGATCGCAACCCGCTTCAACACCCTCACCCTGAAGGCTGACGAAGTACAGGTCCTGAAGTACGTGATCCACAACGTGGCCCACGCCTACAACAAGACCGTCACCTTCATGCCGAAACCCATGTTCGGTGACAACGGCTCCGGCATGCACTGCCACCAGTCCCTGGCCAAAGACGGCGTCAACCTGTTCGCAGGCGACCTGTACGGCGGTCTGTCCGAGATGGCACTGCACTACATCGGCGGCATCATCAAGCACGCCAAGGCCATCAACGCCTTCGCCAACCCAACCACCAACTCCTACAAGCGTCTGGTGCCGGGCTATGAAGCACCGGTCATGCTGGCCTACTCCGCCCGCAACCGTTCTGCCTCCATCCGTATCCCGGTCGTGCCGAGCCCGAAAGCCCGCCGCATCGAAGTACGCTTCCCGGATCCGGCTGCCAACCCGTACCTGGCCTTCGCTGCCCAGCTGATGGCCGGTCTGGACGGCATCATCAACAAGATCCATCCGGGCGATGCCATGGACAAGAACCTGTACGATCTGCCGCCGGAAGAAGCCGCTGAAGTGCCGACCGTTGCCGGTTCCCTGGACGAAGCGCTGTCCGCACTGGATGCAGACCGTGAGTTCCTGACCCGTGGTGGCGTGTTCAGCGATGACTTCATCAACTCCTACCTAGAACTGAAACAGCAGGATGTTGACCGCGTGCGCATGACTCCGCACCCGCTGGAGTTCGAGCTGTACTACTCCGTCTAATCCGCTTTCCCATGACAAACCCGCCATCTGGCGGGTTTTTTTTCATTCTGGCAACGGAAATACCGCCAAACGGGCACGATCGTGCAGAAAGATGATCCCGTTCACGGAGCCGTACCACCCTCGGCTGTTCACACCCCGACCCCGTGGTTTTTCTCTGATAGGATTAAGGTGAACCCCGTCAAGGAGAGATGGATGAACACTGTACCCTGGCTGCTGAGCCTCCTGCTGATGGCCTCCTGTTCCGCACAGGCCGCCCGCGTCTACTCCTGGGTCGATCCCCAGGGGGTGACCCACTACACCGATGCCCCTCCTCCCGGCAAGAGCGCAAAAGAGGTAGACCTGCGGGTCTCGCCGCTCATCGGCACAGCCCCCCACTCGGTCCAGGTGGACAACTTCAACAGCCTGACCGGTGTCGATGCCAGGAAAGCCCTGGAAGCGGCTCCCCTGGAGATCGACCTCATCTCTCCGGAACCGGGCAGCACATTGCGCGACAATACCGGCAACATCGTCTTCCAGGGCGAGATCTCTCCCCAGGTCCCGGTGCAATACGATGTGCGCCTGATCCTGAACGGCAAGGCGGTGCCCCTGGTTCACAACAGCCTGGCCATAAGGGTGGAAAACCTCGATAGGGGCGCTTACGAGGCACGGCTCGAGTTGCTCGCCAAAGACGGTACGATCCTTGCTAAATCTAAGCCAACCACCTTTTACCTGCACAGGGCGTCGGTGAATCAGGCTCCCAGAGCTGCCCCCAAGGCCAATTAGGGGTGATGTGACGCACCGATGCGGGTAAACTTGATGCACTATATTGGTGCATTCTAGGTGTACAGCACCGTTTTAGGGAGAAACCTGTGCCAACCCGCTCGGACAACGCCAAGACACTCTTGGACAATCTGCTGACCGCCGTCATTCTCATGGATGAGCGTCTCTGCATTCAATTCGTCAACCCGGCGGCAGAGCAGCTGCTTTCCCTCAGCGAACGACGACTGATCGGCATCGAACTGCCCCACCTGCTGGAACACATCTCTCTCGATCTGCAGCGTTTCAAACAGTGCCTCATTTCGGGGCAGGGCTTCACCGACAGCGAAGTCACCCTGGTGGTGGAGGGGGAGCCCAGGCTGGTAGAGATCAGCGTCAGCCCCATGGCCGATCATGAACAGCGACTGATGGTGGTAGAACTGCGCAAGATCGATCAGCAGAAGAAGATCAGCCAGGAGCTGCAGCAACACGCCCAGCAGCAGGCCGCCAAGGAGCTGGTGCGCGGCCTGGCGCACGAGATCAAGAACCCCCTGGGGGGATTGCGCGGCGCGGCCCAACTGCTGCAAAAGGAGTTGCCCGACCCGGCCTTGCGTGAATACACCGGCATCATCATCGAGCAGGCCGATCGCCTGCGGGTGCTGGTCGACAGGTTGCTCGGTCCCCAGCGTCCCGGCCGTCACCAGATGCACAACGTTCACTCCGTGCTGGAGCAGGTGCGCCGTCTGGTGGACCTGGAGCTGCCGCCGCAGATCCGCATCGAGCGGGACTACGACCCCAGCATCCCCGAATTCGAGATGGAATCGGACCAGCTGCAACAGGCGTTCCTGAACATAGTGCGCAACGCCGCCGAGGCCCTTGGGGATCAGGACGGCCTCATCCGCATCAAGACGCGCACCGCCTTCCAGATCACCATCCATGGCCAGCGCTATCGCCTGGCGGCCGAAATCAAGATCATCGACAACGGCCCCGGCATTCCCGACGCCATTCGCGACACCCTCTTCTACCCCATGATCACCGGCAAGGAAGGGGGAACGGGCCTGGGCCTCTCCATCGCCCAGAACCTGATCGATCAGCACAAGGGTCGCATCGACTGCATCAGCTGGCCAGGCCACACCGAATTCACCATTTATTTACCACTTCGCAAGTAAGGGAACCTCATGACAGCAAAAGTGTGGATCGTCGATGACGACAGCTCCATCCGGTGGGTTCTGGAGCGCACCCTTGGCAGCGAAGGCTTCGAATGCGAAAGTTTCGCCGACGGCGAAGCCCTGCTGAGTTCACTGGAGATGCGCTCACCGGACGTGATCCTCTCGGATATCCGCATGCCGGGCATCGACGGCCTGAGCCTGCTGGAGCAGATCCATCGCCGCCAGGCCGATCTGCCCATCATCATCATGACGGCCCACTCGGACCTCGACAGCGCGGTCAACGCCTACCAGCGCGGTGCCTTCGAATACCTGCCCAAGCCGTTCGACATCGACGAGGCGGTCACCCTGGTACGCCGAGCCGAGAACCACCTCAAGGAGCAACGTACCAAGCGCAAGGCTCGCCAACAGGAAGCCACCACCACCCCGGAGATCATCGGCGAAGCCCCTGCCATGCAGGAAGTGTTCCGCGCCATCGGCCGGCTGTCGCGCTCCAGCATCTCGGTGCTCATCAACGGTCAAAGCGGTACCGGCAAGGAGCTGGTTGCCCATGCTCTGCACAAGCACAGCCCCCGAGCCCACAAGAACTTCATCGCCCTCAACATGGCGGCCATCCCGAAAGATCTCATCGAATCCGAGCTGTTCGGCCATGAGAAGGGAGCCTTCACCGGCGCCAACAACATTCGTCACGGCCGCTTCGAACAGGCCGATGGTGGCACCCTGTTTCTCGACGAAATAGGCGACATGCCGCTGGACGTGCAGACCCGGTTGCTGCGGGTTCTGGCGGACGGGCAGTTCTACCGGGTTGGTGGCCACCAACCGGTGCAGGTGGATGTACGGATCATTGCCGCCACCCACCAGAATCTGGAGAAGCGGGTCGCCGACGGCGAGTTTCGGGAAGACCTGTTCCACCGCCTCAACGTCATCCGCATCCATATTCCGGCCCTCAAGGAGCGCCGGGAGGACATCCCCCAGCTGGCCCAGCACTTCCTGCTGCGAGCCGCCAAGGAGCTGAACGTGGAGGCCAAGAGCCTGCACCCGGATACCCAGACCTACATCAGCCGCCTCCCCTGGCCGGGCAACGTGCGCCAGCTGGAGAACGTCTGCCGCTGGCTGACGGTGATGGCCTCGGGCCAGGAGGTGCTGGTAGGCGATCTGCCCACCGAGCTGCTGACTCCCATCACTAGCACCGCCGAGCCGGGCCAGCCCGCCCTGACCGGTGGCTGGCAGCAGCAGTTGCAGGACTGGGTGGCCGCCAAGCTGGCGCTGGGGGAGACCGATATCCTGGCGGATGCCATGCCCCAGTTCGAACGGATCATGCTGGAGACGGCACTGGATCACACCCATGGTCACAAGCAGGAGGCTGCCCGCCTGCTCGGCTGGGGCCGCAATACCCTGACCCGCAAGCTCAAGGAGCTCGACATTCCCTGAGCCTGCGGGAAAAACGATTCCCATCACGCCTTGAGGGAAAGCCTGACCAATCACACCCCGTTTGCTTGCAAACGGGGTATCTTTTTCAGGCGCCCCGCCTAGAATGGCAGGCTTTCCAACCCGACTCGCAGAAGGTGCCCCATGATTGACAGATCCCTCCCCCTGACCGACCTGCATCGCCATCTGGATGGCAACATCCGCCCGCAGACCATTCTCGAGCTGGGACGTCAGCACAACATCCGACTGCCGGCCGATGAGCTGGAAGCCCTGCGCCCGCACGTGCAGATCGTCGAGAACGAGCCGAGTCTGGTGGCCTTCCTGAAGAAACTGGACTGGGGCGTGGCCGTGCTGGCCGACTACGATGCCTGCCGCCGGGTCGCCTACGAAAACGTGGAAGATCTGCTGCGTGCCGGGATCGACTATGCCGAGCTGCGCTTCAGCCCGGCCTACATGGCGATGACCCACAAACTGCACCCACAGGGCGTGGTCGAAGCCATCATCGACGGCGTGGCCGCAGGCAGCCGTGACTTCGGCATCAAGACCAATCTCATCGGCATCATGAGCCGAACATTCGGCACCGAGCAGTGCAAGCAGGAGCTGGATGCCTGTCTGGCTCATCGCGATCGCCTGGTCGCCATCGATCTGGCCGGCGACGAACTGGGCTTCCCGGGCGATCTCTTCACCGACCACTTCCGCCGGGTGCGGGATGCAGGCATGCGGGTCACCGTGCACGCCGGTGAAGCCGCCGGCCCCGAGAGCATGTGGCAGGCCATTCGCGAGCTGGGAGCCGAGCGCATCGGCCACGGGGTCAAGGCCATCCAGGATCCGGCCCTGATGGCCTATCTGGCCGAACACCGCATCGGCATCGAGTCCTGCCTCACCTCCAACCTCCAGACCACCACGGTGGCGAGTCTGGCCGATCACCCGATCCGCCAGTTCCTGGCGGCCGGCGTGCTGGCCTGCCTCAATACCGACGATCCGGCGGTGGAGGGGATCGACCTGCCCCATGAATACGAGGTGGCGGCCCCGGCTGCCGGCATGACGGTGAGCGAGATCCGCACCGCCCAGCAGAACGGCCTGACCCTGGCCTTCCTGAGCGAAGCCGAGAAGGCCGAGCTGAGTGCCCGTGCGGCTCAACGCTGAGCAGGGGTAAAACCCAATAAAAAAACCGCCGAAAGGCGGTTTTTTTATTGTCCCACGACATTGCCCGGCCTAGATCACCCGGGAGAACTGCTGCTGGCGCGCCTTGTTGCGCAGGTAGACATCGAAGCACATGCAGATGTTGCGGATCAGCAGCTGACCGGTGGAGACCACCTCCAGCCCCTCTTCGGTCATGCGCACCAGACCGTCGTCGATGAAGGTCTGCAACAGCTTGAGATCCTCGGCAAAATACTCCTTGAACACCAGGCCGTGGGCCTGCTCCACAGCGGCGAAGTTCAGGGAAAAATCGCAGATGAGGCGCTTGATCACCTCACGACGGATCAGATCGTCCCGATTGAGGGAGCACCCCTTCCACTGGGCATGGCCCAGTGACTCGACCTGGGCGTAGTAGGTTTTGAGATCCTTCTGGTTCTGGGAATAGGCATCCCCCATCATGCTGATGGAAGAGACCCCCAGCCCCAGCAGATCGCAATCCCCCTGGGTGGTATAGCCCTGGAAGTTGCGATGCAGCTTGCCCTCGCGCTGGGCGACGGCCAGCTCGTCATCGGGCTTGGCAAAGTGGTCCATGCCGATGAACTGATAACCCTGGCCGGTCAGGAAGGCAATGGTGTCCTGCAGCATGGCCAGCTTCTCCTGCGGCGCCGGCATGTCCGCTTCTTTCAGCTTGTGCTGGGCGGCAAAACGGCTCGGCAGGTGGGCATAGTTGAAGATGGAGAGGCGGGCCGGGTCGGTCTTGAGCACCTCTTCCAGGGTGTGATGGAAGCTCTCCCGGTTCTGGTGCGGCAGACCGTAGATGAGATCCAGATTGGTGGAGCGGAACCCCAGCTCGCGGGCACGGACCAGCATGGCGCGGATGAAGTCGTTGTCCTGCTCCCGATTGACCGCGACCTGGACCGTCTTGTTGAAGTCCTGAACGCCGAGGCTGATGCGGTTGAAACCGAGCTCCCGCAGCACATCCAGCATGGACAATTCGATCTCGCGGGGATCCACCTCGATGCTGATCTCCCCCTCCTCGGCGAAGTGGAAGTGCTCCCGCAACATGGCCATCAGGCGACGAGTCTGGGGGTCGCTCAGATAGGTGGGTGTACCGCCACCCCAGTGCAGCTGGGTGACCAGTCTCTCCTTGAACAGGGGGGCCTGGGCCTTGATCTCCTGTTCGAGGTAGTCGAGGTATTGATCTGCCTTGTGCTGGTGCCGGGTAATGACCTTGTTGCAGCCGCAGTAGTAGCAGAGCTTGTGACAGAAGGGGATGTGCACGTAGAGCGACAGATTGCGTGCAGGATACTGGCCCGCTGCCTGGACAAAGTCCGGATAGCCGAACCCCTCGTTGAACTCCAGCGCAGTGGGATAGGAGGTATAACGCGGACCACTGTAGTTGTATTTTTCGATCAGGGCCTGATCCCACACAATCTGTTCTGCTTGCACGCTTGCTTCCTCTGTCTTTGTCATGGGCTCACCGGCTTAACTGAAAATCCTTCAGTCTGGCGACATCCTCAAGGATCTGCGCCTCCAGCTCGGCCTCGTAGCCGCTGCGTTCGAGATCCATCTTCATCACTTCATTGCGCTTGAGTGCCCGCCTCGCCTCATGGGTCGGCATCTCCTTCACCTTCTCATAGAGGCCGTAGAGCCCCGGGAACTCGGTGGCAAAGGCGCGGCCCCCCTTTATTTGCAAGGCATCCAGCAGATTGGTCAGCCGGATGGCGCCTTCTGAGTAGTCGCACTGACCATCTCGTACCGCGTGGGCGATCACCCTGACACTCTCCAGAATCCGCTCGTTGCGGGCCGCAATGGCGTGCTGCTGCATCTCTTGCTGGCGTTTGAGACGCGCCATCAGGGTGCCGGCATAGACGGCAAGCCCCAGCAAAATCAGGCCACCCAACAGGGCGGCCAGCATCCATCCACTCATCACTTTTTCTTCGGCTCGGGTTTGGCTTCAGGCTGGTAGTCTGCCTGAGAGAAACGTTCCCACAGCTCCTCTTCGGAGGCAGGCTGACTCGGCTCGTCAAAATCGGCATCATCAAAATCCATGTCGCCATCTTCGTCATCGTCGTTGTCGATGATACCGAGCTCGTCCATCAGCTCCTGATAACGGTCAACCCGCTGATCGACCCATGCCTGCTCTGCGGCCTCCAGGGTTTCACCGGCATCCAGACGATCCAGCAAAGCATTGAGGCGATCATCATTCTCGATGGACGCCAGCTCCTGCTCGGGGGTCATCACCACCCGCTTCTCTTTCGCAGGCTTGGTCGCCACCGGCTTGCTACCCTTCTCGTCGGCAATCAGCGCGATGGGCTTGCGAGAGCCGATGCGTGGATCCTTGGCCTGCTTGGAGCCGCTCTTTTTGCCCGCCTGCTCGACCTGTTGGCGGGAGCCCGCCTTCAGGCCCTTGCGCTTGGCGGCGCGCTTGCGCTCACGACCTTCCTGGGCACTGGCATCTGATTCTTTGCGCTTGCCGGTAGGCTTGCGGTTGGGTTGTTTGGCCGACATGAATGACTCCGACAAATAACTGAATGGAAACCCCCGGAGCGTGTCGTCCGGGGAGGATGCTGAAGCGGGGAACAGTAAATATGGAACAAGAGTGGGATCCCGCACCAATTCGACCACTTTGGGTCGCTGAACACCGCAGGATCGGCATCCTCTGGGCATGTTGCTGGTATTTTGACACAGAATGTCTTGGCGGGTTAATGACCCAATAGAAAAAAGGCAGCCGAAGCTGCCTTTTTCCATCATGCGAGTTCCATTCCCTGGTAGCCAATCGCCTTATCCCTGGGCGAACCACGGCGCATCATTTCGTTGGATCATCCTGATCCTTATTGACCAGTCCTGAGTGTGCGTGTGTTTGTTTGTCTAACCCAAACCGGCGACATCCTGCCTCCCATCGGGGTGGTTGCCTCCCGCAGCCCCGCTCATCCCTGGCGGTCACCATCCTGGCTTTTTGCATCTATTGCTCATCGCATGCTCCGAGCCGACATCCTGTCAAACCGAAGACGGGTCTTGCACCCTCTCTCCGGCCAATCCTTGCTGCCTACTGTAACTTCTTCGCTGGATGACTCAATCAACCAAAGCACATTTCGAACTGGTACAAAGTGATTTTTTATTTCTTAATTCATTGAAAAACAAAAAATAATTAAATATACATGAGCAATCTTTCAGACACGACCAGCCCCGTATATAGAAGATCTCTTACAGCAATGCAGGCTGTTTACGGGCGATCGCTACAACCTCAAAAAAGAACAGGGAACACAATGGTTCCCTGTTCTTTTCAACAAGATAACTAACAGGCTATATCAGTGAAGCCCCGCCACATACTTGGAGAGCGCCTCGATGTCCTGATCCGTCAGCTTCTTGGCCACATCCCGCATCATGCCATTGGGATCGTTGTCGCGGGTCGCCGAACGAAAAGCGCTGAGCTGGGCCTTGATATAGGCGGGATGCTGCCCTGACAGGCTGGGATACTTCGCTTGCTCGACGCCGGAACCCCGTGGGCCATGACAGGCGGTACAGGCGGCCAGGCCTCGCTCCATGTCTCCCCCCATATAAAGCGCCTTGCCTGCGGCAACCACATCATCGGGCACGGCAACCGGCGTCACCTTCTGGCTGGAGAAATAGGCGGCAAGATCGTCCATATCCTGCTCGGACAACGGCAACGCCATGGGTCCCATGACGGGCGCAACCCGACCAGTTTGGCCAGAAGCTGCAGCCTTCAGTTCAACTAATTGTTTTTTGATATATGATGCGTGCTGACCAGCAATCTTGGGATACATGTCGACTGGGCTGTTGCCGTCCGGTCCATGACAGGCCGCACAGACGGCAGCCTTGGTTTGTCCCGCAGCGGCATCGCCCTTGGCTTGTGCCATCCCAGTTACGCCAACCATCAGAGCAAGTGTAATGACTAGGTTCTTCATGGCGTTCCAACTTTCTCGTTATTAGGCTTCCAGATCCCATGCCGCTGAAGGCATGTTAAAATAAACGCGTTCAAGCGACGCCATTTTACACTATTTCACAAAAAAGTAACTCTATAACCCTCTATCTCTATGGGGAATTTACGTTGGATACACAAACTCTGAATTTCAATAAGGTGCATTTTGTGACCAGCGCACCCGACATCCGCCACCTGCCAAATGATGGGGGTGTCGAGATTGCGTTTGCCGGTCGTTCCAACGCTGGCAAATCGTCTGCATTGAATACCTTGACCAAACACAAGAACCTGGCGCGTACCAGTAAGACCCCTGGCCGTACTCAGCTGATCAACCTGTTTGAGCTGGAACCGGGCAAACGCCTGGTTGACTTGCCTGGCTATGGATATGCCCAGGTTCCGCTGGAAATGAAGCTCAAGTGGCAAAAGTCACTGGCTGAATACCTGCAGCGACGGGAGTCCCTGAAAGGGCTGGTAATCCTGATGGACATCCGCCATCCGCTCAAGGAAACCGACATGAACATGCTGGAATGGAGTTCACACCGTGAACTGCCGGTGATGCTGTTGCTGACCAAGGCGGACAAGTTAAGCCCGGGGCCCCGCAACAACCAGGTGATCAAGGTTCGTCAGGCGGTGGCAGAACTGGGCCCACAGATCCAGGTTGAAGCATTCTCTTCTCTGACCAATATCGGCGTCGAGAAGCTGGCCCAGACCCTGAGCGGCTGGTACCTGTCCGAAGCAGACAACGCCCAGATAGACGACGAAGATCATCAGAACGAGGAGTAAACAACTCCTCTCCCTGGCTGCAATTGGCGGAGTTGGACCTCCGCTGATTGAAAGGCTTTCATGATCCCCCCATCTCCGAGCCCTCCCTCCCCGCCTTCGCCACCTCTGAAGAAAAACCTCAAAAAATATATTTAAATCATACTGATAGCATGTTTAGACGCGAAAAGAATTAACTAATCATCAACCTGATACCGTTTTCATGGATATCGAGTAAAAAATCAGAATTGAAGGCTGTAACAAACGAAACTGAAATTTAATTACACGATGAGGCAATATAGGGATAAAAATGAGGCCGGTCTTGCCATTGCAAACCGGCCTGAAGAAATGAGTTCAAAAATTTGGGAAAAAGCGAGTTCTCGAGAACAAAGACGATTGGTTTTCCTCAAGAAACGCCTTCATTCTAACAAAGAACGGCAACAATTAAAGCATTTACTCTAAACGTTACTCATAAAAAAACGCCCCGACGATGACTCATCGGGGCTGCTATTCAGCCACATTCAATTACGTGAAATAAAAGGTCTGAAAGATAGAACATCTTACCTCTGTACCCTACGCCGACAACTGTACAGCAAAGCAGCAGAAAGTGAAAGTAATTTATGTAATTTAGTTTCAAGGGTAGGAAAAAGAAAAAATATTCATAATTTTCATGCAGATAAAAAAATCCCCAGTACGAATACCGGGGAGTTATAAAGGTGACTAGCTAGCACTTCCTCAACTATCCAGTTAGTCAGCAGTCCGTTACAGAAGTTCCGCTGCTTTGAGAAAAAACTCAAAAAAATTCTGCGCGCTACGGCAAATTAAAAGTAACCTATTGTTAGATAATGATTTTATAAAATGGTGCCTGTTCTGCCACACCCCCACCACAGAACAACCGTTTCACGTCACACGTGTCGTGCCACATCCTGATGGATGCCCCCTATCCAGCGATGCAGAATCTCTACATCAGATCTGCCGACAGCCCAATAGAGCACACTAGCTGGTTCACACGACGCCCAGATTGCGCTGCAACTCTCTCAATACCTGCTTGGTGCCGGGCCGGATCCCTCGCCATACGGTAAAAGCCTCCGCAGCCTGTTCGACCAGCATGCCCAATCCATCCATGGTATGGCGCGCGCCATGTTGTTTGGCCCAGCCGATGAAGGCTGTGTCCGTTGCGCCATACATCATGTCGTAGATCGCGATGTCCGGGTGGATGAGGGTTGGAGCCAAAGGTGGCAACTCACCTTGCAGACTGGCTGAGGTGGAATTGATGATGAGATCGAACGGCCCCACCAGCTGTTCATAGGATTGAGCAGTGATGCTGCCCAGATCCTTGAATTCCACAGCCAGCTGTTCCGCCTTGGCATGGGTACGGTTGACCACGACAATCTCGCCCGGCGCTTCCGCCAGCAGGGGGGCCAGGGCGCCACGAGCAGCGCCACCGGCCCCCAGAAGCAGGATCCTGCTACCGGCAAGGTTCACTCCGTGAGCCTTGAGATCGGCGACCAGCCCGGCGCCGTCGGTATTGTCACCCAGCAACACGCCATCATCAGTCAGTTTGATGGTGTTGACCGCTCCCGCCCGCTTGGCCCTGGGGCTCAGCCGCTCCACCAGCCCGAAGGCTTGCTCCTTGAAAGGTACAGTCACGTTGCACCCCTTCCCTCCTTCGGCGAAGAAGTGGTTCAGAGCGCTGGCAAACTCATCGACGGCCGGTTCTGCCAGACCATACTCCAGCTCTTGCTGGGTCTGCCTGGCAAACAGGGTATGAATGAAGGGAGATTTGCTGTGGCGCACGGGGTGGCCAAAAACCAGATAACGATCCATCAAGGCGTTCCTTTTGAGGGCAATATCCCGATTTAACGGGTTTTCTCATGAAGGAACAAGCCGAATATCGGCCAATAAGAAGGGGCCATCGTGGCCCCTCTGGTCACAACCACTCGCGCGGTTTGAGGTATTCGCTGTAGAGCAATGCCTCCGGGCTGCCAGCCTCCGGCTGCCAGTCGTACTCCCAGCGCGCCAGCGGCGGCATCGACATCAGGATGGATTCGGTGCGCCCCCCCGTCTGCAGTCCGAACAGGGTCCCGCGGTCGTAGACCAGATTGAACTCCACGTAGCGGCCACGGCGATAAAGCTGGAACGCCCGTTCCCGCTCCCCATAAGCAAGCTCCTTGCGTCGCTCGACAATCGGCAAGTAGGCCGCGAGGTAACCCTCACCCACTGCACGCATAAAGGCAAAGCTGTCGGCAAAGGGCCAGCGGTTCAGGTCATCGAAGAAAAGACCGCCCACCCCGCGCGTCTCGCCCCGATGCTTGAGGAAGAAGTAACGATCGCACCAAGATTTGAACTCGGGATAAATGTCGGTGCCGAACGGCTGACAGAGCTCACGGGAGACCTGGTGCCAATGCCTCACGTCCTCTTCGAACGGATAGAAGGGCGTCAGGTCGAAGCCGCCACCAAACCACCAGATCGGCTCCTCCCCCTCTTTCTCGGCGATGAAGAACCGCACATTCGCATGGCTGGTCGGTACATAGGGATTATGCGGGTGGATCACCAGCGACACCCCCATGGCCTCAAATCTGCGCCCAGCAAGTTCGGGACGATGTGCGGTCGCGGATGCCGGCATGGCATCGCCATAGACATGGGAGAAGTTGACCCCACCTTGCTCGATCACCGCCCCCTGGCGCAGCACCCGTGTAATACCGCCACCACCACCTTCGCGACTCCAGGCATCTTCCACAAAGCGCCCGCATCCATCGGCCTGCTCCAGGCCACGGCAGATATCATCCTGCAATTGCAGCAGGAAGGCTTTAACCTGGGCCACATCCGGTTTGCTCATTTTATCTCCAGTCAGACAGGCATCATGCATGCACTGCCTGCACTTCTCGTAATGTCATGACCTCATCGCACAACCTGCATGAAACAGGGCCGCGCCCAACTCAGGATGGGCGAATGATGGCCCCGGTGCGGGCGTCCTTGATTTCGGACGGGTTGGCTTGCCCCCCGACTTCGCCGGGCAGAATGTAAGCCAGCTGGCTTGCCAGCAGATCGCCAATATCAGCCACCCGGCGAGCGGGCTCCTCACCGGTGAGATTGGCACTGGTGGACACCAGCGGTTTGCCAAATGCCCGGCAAAGCCCTTGCACCTGGGGATGGCCTGTGACCCGCACCGCCAGGGTCTCGAACTGACCGGTCAACCAGGACGGCGTCGTCGCGCGAGCGGGCATGATCCAGGTGAAGGGACCAGGCCAGCTCGCCTGCACGCGAGCAAGCTGCTCATCGCTGAGCTGGCTCAGGTCGATGTAGTCCTGCAATTGCGCCAGATCTGCCGCGATCAGGATCAATCCCTTCTCCACCGGCCGCTGCTTGATGGCCAGCAGCCGCTGCACGGCGGCTTCGGAATCAGGATCACACCCCAGACCAAACACGGCTTCGGTGGCATAGGCGATAACCCCTTCTCCTTGAAGGGCGGCAACCGCTTGTTCAAATTCATTTGGCATAAGCACATGCGACAGCCACGCTGCCGCCTCTCATCACTGGATTGTATGTTGAACCGACATGACGGCATCGGGGCCATCACTGCTGCGATATGGGCTATATCCCTGCTCCTCTTCAGTCATGCATTTCGGCTCAGACGCTTGCGTGCATCAGTGAACCGAACAACCGCAGGGAGCTTGAGATGGCGATCAGGAGCAGGGCGACTTGGGCGATGCGCATCTGCTCACAACCTCACGCTGACCAGCAATCCGCCTGCCTGATCACGGGCGGCGAGATTATACCCGCTCAATCTGGTGGGAGCATTTCTTTTGCGGGCAGACCCAGCGCAGGTTTCCCCGCACCTTCTTCTCGACCATGATGCCCCAGCCACACTCGGGACAGGGCATGGGAACCGGCTTGTCATTCACCACATACTTGCAGTGAGGATAGGCGTCACACGAGTAGAACTGTTTGCCATAACGGGATGTGCGGCTCACCAGATGACCTTTGCCACACTCCGGGCAGAGGATTTGGGTATCGTCACTCTCCTGAAGGGATTCGATATGCTGACAGGCCGGGTACTGGGTACATCCCACAAACAGACCGTAACGACCCTTCTTGATGGCCAGTGGATGGCCACAATCCGGACAGGACGACCCCTCGAGCACTTTCTCTATGTCGCGGCCAGAGGGGGTGAGGGAGCGAATGTAATCGCAAGCGGGATAGGCTGAACAACCAAGGAAGGGACCGTGCTTGCCCTGGCGGATCACCAGTTCAGCACCACACTGCGGGCACGGCTCGCGCTCGAAGGCATGTTCGTGGGCAGAGAAGAGGTGGTGATCGATCTTTGACATGGGCCGCGCCTTGAAATCCAGATGGCCTGAATTCTACCAGCGCGGCACCGGGCTGTCAGTGGATGACGCCGTCCGACTCGTCAAACACCAGCTCTTCCATCTGCTGGTAGGCGTTTTCGCTGCCTGGCACATTGAACAGCACCATCATGACGACCCACTTCAGATCGTCCAGCTCGATGTCCGGCTTGTCCAGCTCGAGCAACCGTTCGATGCAGATTTCACGGGTTTCGGCATTCAGCACTTGCGCCTGCTCCAGGAACAGCAGGAAACCGCGACATTCAGTACTGAGGCGAACCAGCTCCTGCGGCGCATAGATCCGCATAGAGCCCTGCTGGCTTGCGGTGACATAGACTTCCCGCTCGCTGTCGTGCAGGTTGGCCAGTCGCTCCAGCCAGTTGAGCGCTTTCTCGATCTCGTCCTTGTCGAAACCGGCCCGGCTCAGTTCGTCGGTGAGTTCATCCTGCTCGACCATCACATCTGCATCGCTGTGGATGTAGGTCTCGAAAAGGTACATCAATACATCAAACATGATTCGCCCTCCTCGCTCTGACGTATCCACCGGCTACCGCCATCACTGCACCAACCAGCTCCAGCTCTACCAACCTGCCCAGTACGACATCGACAGGAAGCCGGGCCCGTTCGGCAACGGTATCCACGCTCGTGGTCTCATAATCTACGTTATCCAACAAATCGGCATAAGGCAATTCGCTATTATGCTGCGCCTCGGAAGAACCGTTGGCGGGTCCGGGGGGCAAGACCAGCCTTGGAAACTCTTCCAGGATATCGGCGGCATTCAAGACCAGCTTGGCACCCTGTTGAAGCAGACGGTTGCACCCTGCTGCCTGTGCATTTTGCGGGGCGCCGGGAACGGCAAAGACCTCGCGGCCCTGCTCCAGCGCATAACGGGCCGTGATGAGCGAACCACTCTGTTCTGCCGCTTCCACCACCAGTGTCCCCAGCGACAGACCACTGATGATACGGTTGCGGCGAGGGAAGTGTTCAGCCAGGGGGCCTTGCTGGGGCGCCAACTCGGAGACAAGCAGACCTTCCTGCTCGAGGATCTGCATCGCCAACCCCTGATGACGCTTGGGGTAGAGACAATCCAGACCGGATCCCAGCACCGCCAGGGTGATTCCGCCCGATGCCAGCGCCTGCTGATGGCAGACGCCATCGATGCCCAACGCGAGGCCGGAGGTGATCGCCAGACCACAGCCCACCAACTCGGCACACAAGCGTGTCGCATTGTCTTTGCCGGCATAGGTGGGGTGGCGGGTACCCACCATCGCCAACTGTGGCAGGGAGAGGGATGAGACGTTCCCGCGGCAGTAGAGCAAGAGCGGGGCACCGGGGATCTCTTTGAGCAGGGCAGGATATGCGGGGTCATCGGGACAGAGGAGGTGATTGCCGGGCTCGGCGGCCCAGCTCAATCCCTGCTCCACGACAGGAAGAGGCCATCTCATCTGCTGAATCTGGGCACTCTGCAGACCAAGAGCTCGCAGGGCGCCATCGTCTGAGTCAAACAGAGTTGTGATGTCACCACCCACATGCGCCAACAGGCGAGCGGCGGTGACCGGGCCTATGCCTGTAACGGCATCCAGCGTCAGCCATAGCGACAACCGCTCCAGTGGCAAGGACACGTCAGAAATTACTGACCTGATAACCAGAGCCGACCAGATCCTGACTCTGCAGGATAAGACCGTAACTCAATTTGTCGTAGACCTTGAACAGCATGACTCTGGCAACGGCCTCGGCAGGCAGCGATGACTTGCCGGCAGAATAGAACGCCTTGTCATAGACGGATGAATATTCCCGGTATGACACCTTGCCATTCTTGTCCACCATCTCGGCTCCCGGGCGCAGGATCTCGAGCACATCGCCCGGGGCCACCTGATCACGCTCCCCCTTGTTGATGAGTACCACATCAAATTTGCCCCCACCATGCACCTTGCTCGGCAGCTCGATCACATAGCCGGGAGAAATGGAGGGTGCCGCCTTTGGCATGAACACGGCAGAGATGCTCTCCTGCGACGGCAGCGGCATCACCTTGTCGCCCTGATACACCTCACGCCGGTTATGGGTCAGCGTCACTTTGGTGGTGTCGTGGGCAAGGTACTCCTCTGCCCGCACCGTGCCGACAAAAATTGCCTCCTGACCGAGCGACTCGCCGGTGTGCTTGTCCTTGTATGCCACCCCCGGGCGATAGAGGCCATAACTCTGGCCCGGATTCAGGGCTCCTTTCACATAGAGAATGTCGCCCTCCAGCATCCCGACATGCTTGTCATTGTTGCCGAGCACATAGGGCAGGTCCTTGCTCTGCTGGCTGTTGGCCAGAATGTGGTCGGTCTGCAGGAAGGGCGCTATTTCGCTCAGAGGCAGGGTCGGTATGGGATTGGCCTTGTTTTCATAGCGGTTCTTGGGCGAGAGACGGATGACCTGCTTGCCCCCCTGACTGGCTTTGCCGAGCCGAGGCTCACCATTGACCCAGCTCAGGTGCAGCACGTCACCGGGATAGATCCAGTGGGGATTGGCGATCTGCGGATTGATGTTCCAGAGGCGTGGCCAGAGCCAGGGTTCGGCCAGATACTGGCCCGAGATGTCCCAGAGGGTGTCCCCTTTTTGCACCACATAAGTCTCGGGGTAACCGGATTTGAGCGTCAACTGCTGTGCCATGGCGCCACCGGCCAGGGCTGTCGCCAGGCAGGCGACGACGATTTGCTTCAGATACATAACACTCCCTGTTACTTCTGCACGCAAAGTGTTGCTGTTTTTTGTCGGCGTAAATGACTAGAATTACGTCAATATTGACTGCGTTTATATGAAACTAAAGAAAAAATTATGGCCATTCTAGATGTATTGCGTTTCCCCGATGAGCGTCTGCGCACAGTCGCGGCCCCTGTCGAAGCCTTTACACCCGAGTTACAACACATTGTAGATGATATGTTCGAAACCATGTACGCGGAGGAAGGCATCGGCCTGGCCGCGACCCAGGTCGACATTCATCAGCGCATCATCGTCATCGATGTCTCCGAGAACCGCGAAGAACAGCTGGTGTTGATCAACCCGGAGATCCTGGAGCAGTCCGGCAGCACCGGCATCGAAGAGGGCTGCCTCTCCGTGCCCGGCAACCGTGCTCTGGTTCCGCGCGCCGAGTGGGTCAAGGTCAGGGCGCAAGATCGCCACGGCAACACCTTCGAGCTGGAAGCGGACGATCTGCTCGCCATCTGCATACAACATGAGATGGATCATCTGGTCGGCAAGCTGTTTGTGGATTACTTGTCCCCGCTCAAGCGCCAGCGCATTCGTCAGAAGCTGGAAAAGATGGCCCGTGAAGATCGCAAAGTCCTCTGAGGATACGCTCCATTGAACAAGCTGAAACTGATTTTTGCCGGTACCCCCGACTTCGCCGCCCGTCATCTGGCGGCGTTGTTGTCTTCCGGCCACGAGGTCGTCGCCGTTTATACCCAGCCGGACAAGCCCGCCGGTCGCGGCCAGAAGCTCACCGCCAGCCCGGTCAAGGAGCTGGCGCTGGCCCACGATCTGCCGGTCTACCAGCCTGCCTCCCTGCGCAATGAAGCGGCGCAGACCGAACTGGCCGCTCTGGGTGCCGATCTGATGGTCGTCGTGGCTTATGGCCTGATCCTCCCCAAGGCGGTGCTTGATACGCCGCGTCTGGGCTGCATCAACGTCCACGGCTCCCTGCTGCCGCGCTGGCGCGGTGCCGCCCCGATTCAACGCTCCATCTGGGCGGGGGATGCCGAAACCGGCGTCACCATCATGCAGATGGACGTGGGGCTGGACACCGGCGCCATGATCCGCAAGGTAACCTGCCCCATCGCCAGTGATGAGACCTCTGCCAGTCTCTATGACAAGCTGGCCGGTCTGGGCCCGCAGGCACTGGTCGATACCCTGGACGCCATGGCTGCCGGCGACACCGCCGCCGAGCCCCAGAACGATGCGCTGGCCAACTACGCCGAGAAGCTCTCCAAGGAAGAGGCCCGCATCGACTGGTCGATGGACGCCGTTGCCATCGAGCGCTGCATCCGTGCCTTCAACCCCTGGCCCATCAGCTGGTTCGACGTTGCCGGACAGACCGTCAAGGTGTGGCAGGCCGAGGTCGTCGCACAGGATCACGGCCAGGCAGCCGGCACCCTGCTCAAGGCCGACAAACAGGGGATCGAGGTTGCCACCGGTCAGGGCGTGCTGCGCCTGCTGACCCTGCAACCTCCCGGCAAGAAGGCCATGTCCGTTTCGGATCTGCTCAACTCTCGCCGCGACTGGTTTGAACCTGGCACGCAACTGATTTGATCTGGATTGAATTGACACAAGCGGGGCCCTGGCCCCGACTTGTGCATCTAAGGTAACGCTATGAAAACACGCGCACAGGCTGCTCTCGTCATTCAACAGGTGCTGGATCAGGGTCAATCTCTCTCCGCCGTTCTGCCTGCTGCCCAGGAGAAAGTCGCCCCTCGCGATCGCGCCCTCCTGCAAGAACTCTGCTACGGCACCCTGCGCTGGCTGCCCCGCCTCGATGCGGCGGTCAGCGAGATGATGGACAAGCCGCTCAAGAACAAGAGCCGCATCTTCCACTACCTCATCCTGGTCGGCCTCTACCAGCTCATCTATACCCGCATTCCGGCTCACGCCGCCGTGGCCGAGACCGTCAACGCCGTCAAGCTGCTCAAGGGTTCTTCCCTGCGCGGCCTCATCAACGGCGTACTGCGCAACTTCCAGCGCAGCGCCGAAGTGATCCTGCTGCGCATCGACCGCGTCCCCAGCGTCCGCCTCGGCCACCCCGAATGGCTCACCAAGCGCCTGCGTCAGGCCTATCCCGATGACTGGGAGTTCATCATGGAGGCGAACAACCAGCGCCCGCCCATGTGGATCCGCAACAACAGCCAGCGCCAGAGCCGTGAGGCCATGCTGGCCCGCATGAGCGAGGCGGGCATCCCGGCCATGGCCGGTGTGGAAGGGGAAGATTGCATCCTGCTGGAGCGCCCCTGCGACGTGACCAAGCTGCCCGGCTTCGAGCAGGGTGACTGCTCGGTGCAGGACGGAGCAGCCCAGCAGGCCGCCGCCCTGCTCGATCCCCAGCCGGGCGAGTGGGTGCTGGACGCCTGCGCCGCCCCCGGCGGCAAAACCGCCCACCTGCTGGAACGCCAGCCGGCCCTTGCCGGCGTGGTTGCCGTCGACGCAGACGACAACCGCCTCAAGCGGGTGCAGGAGAACCTGGATCGTATCGGCCTTCAGGCCCAAGTGATCCACGGTGATGCCAGCACGCCGGAGCTGTGGTGGCCACAGGGGCAGTTCGACCGCATCCTGCTGGATGCCCCCTGCTCCGCCACCGGCGTCATCCGCCGTCACCCCGACATCAAGTGGTTGCGCCGGGATCAGGACATCCGCGAACTGGCCGAGCTGCAACGCCGCATTCTCGACGCCCTCTGGGGCAAGCTGAAGCAGGGCGGCACCCTGCTCTACGCCACCTGTTCCGTGTTGCCGGAAGAGAACCGGGAGCAGATCCGCGCCTTCCTGGCCGATACCCCGGATGCCCGCCTGGTGCCGTTGCATGCAGAAGACACCCCGGCCTGTCCGGGTCGCCAGTTCCTGCCCGGCGAGGCGGAGATGGACGGCTTCTACTATGCCAAGCTCATCAAGCTGTAGGCCGAACCGGCGGATGGCAGGCCCGGTGACGGGCCGCCTCATTACGAAGCAACAACCTTGAGTAAGATGGCCTTATGAAAATCATCATTCTGGGCGCAGGTCAGGTGGGTGGCACTCTGGCCGAAAATCTCGCCGGCGAGAACAACGACATCACCATCGTCGACACCGACAGCGAGCGCCTGCGCGAACTGCAGGACAAATTCGACCTGCGGGTGGTGAACGGCCACGGCGCCCATCCCAGGGTGCTGCGCGAAGCCGGCGCCCAGGATGCCGACATGCTGGTCGCCGTCACCAATAGCGACGAGACCAACATGGTCGCCTGCCAGGTCGCCTACTCCCTGTTCAACACCCCGAACAAGGTGGCGCGCATTCGCTCCCCCGCCTATCTGGTGGAGCGGGATCGCCTGTTCCTGCCCGAATCCGTCCCCGTGGATCACCTGATCGCCCCCGAGCAGTTGGTGACCGACTACGTGCGTCGCCTGATCGAGTATCCGGGGGCGTTGCAGGTGGTGGACTTCGCCGACGGCAAGGTGGGCCTGGTGGCGGTCAAGGCCTATTACGGCGGCCCCCTGGTGGGCAATGCGCTCTCCACCTTGCGGGAACACATGCCAAACATCGAAACCCGGGTCGCCGCCATCTTCCGCCAGGGACGCTCCATCCGCCCCCAGGGCACCACCATCATCGAAGCCGATGACGAGGTGTTCTTCGTGGCCGCGGCGGGCCATATCCGCGCCGTGATGTCTGAGCTGCAACGCCTCGAGAGCCCCTACCGGCGCATCATGATCGTCGGCGGCGGCAACATAGGCGCCGGTCTCGCCCGCCAGCTAGAGAAGCGCTACAGCGTCAAGCTCATCGAGCGCAACCAGAAGCGGGCGGAGCAGCTCTCCGAGCATCTGGAACACACCATTGTCTTCTGCGGCGATGCGGCGGATCAGGAGCTGCTGGCGGAGGAGCACATCGACCAGATCGACGTCTTCATCGCGGTGACCAACGAGGATGAGGCCAACATCATGTCGGCCCTGCTCGCCAAGAAGATGGGGGCCAAGAAGACCATGGTGCTGATCCAGCGCGGCGCCTACGTGGACCTGGTACAGGGTGGCTCCATCGACATCGCCATTTCCCCCCAGCAGGCCACCATCTCGGCCCTGCTGACCCATGTGCGCCGTGCCGACATCGCCAACGTCTACAGCCTGCGCCGCGGGGCGGCCGAAGCCATCGAGGCGATCGCCCACGGGGACGAGAACACCTCCAAGGTGGTGGGCAAGACGGTGGGCGAGCTCAAGCTGCCCCCGGGCACCACCATAGGCGCAGTGGTGCGCGGTGATGAGGTGCTGATCGCCCACGATCGTACCCAGATACAGCAGGATGACCACGTGGTGATGTTCCTGGTGGACAAGAAGTACATCCCGGAAGTGGAGCGTCTGTTCCAGCCCAGTCCCTTCTTCCTGTAAGCCGGCCATGTCTCTGGCAACGGTATCCGGACCCGGCCCCTTTTCTCAGGAAAGGTCCGGGTCTTTTTTCAATCAACGACCAGGTTATCTTGCATGATCAAGCTGCATCCCATCGTCTTCACGCTCGGGCTGGTGCTCTCCAAGCTGGCGCTCTTCATGTGGCTGCCCACCCTGCTGGCCCTGCTGACCGGTTCGGAAGGTTTCGTCGAATTTCTCAAGTCGGTCTTGATCACCCATGGTGCCGCCCTGCTCTGCCTCCATTACGGTCGCAAGGCAGAGTTTCACCTCGGCGTGCGGGAGATGTTCCTGCTCACCACTTCGGTCTGGGTGGTCGCCTGCGTCTTCGGGGCCCTGCCCTTCGTCTTCATCACCCATATCGACTTTGCCGACGCCTACTTCGAGACCATGTCGGGGGTCACCACCACGGGATCCACCGTGCTGTCGGGGCTGGACGGCATGGCCCATAGCATCCTGCTGTGGCGATCCATCCTGCAGTGGCTGGGCGGGGTCGGCTTCATCGTGATGGCGGTGGCGGTGCTGCCCTACCTCAACGTCGGTGGCATGAAGCTGTTCCAGACCGAGAGCTCCGATTGGTCCGACAAGAGCGCCCCCCGCGCCAAAACGGTGGCCAACAACATAGTGCTGGTCTATCTGGTACTCTCCATGCTCTGCTTCCTCGCCTACTGGGTGAGTGGCATGAACCTGTTCGAAGCGGTCAACCACGCCATGACGACCCTCAGCACCGGCGGCTACTCCACCTCCGATCAATCCATGTCCCACTTCTCCCACGCGGCGCACTGGATAGGCACCCTCTTCATGTTCCTCGGTGGCCTGCCCTTCCTGCTCTATGTGCAGGCTCTCTCCCGCCGTGACAACAGCCTGTTCAAGGATGCCCAGGTGCAGGGCTTCTTCTGGCTGATCGTCTGGGTGACCCTGGTCGTCACCTTCTACCTCTGGGTGAGAGACATCTACGGCTTCATGGATGCCTTGCGCATCAGCAGCTTCAATATCGTCTCCGTGCTCACCACCACGGGTTTCGGACTCGGCGACTTCGGTACCTGGGGCCCGCTCACCACCATTATCTTCATCATCCTGCTGGCACTCGGCGCCTGCTCCGGCTCCACCTCGGGCGGGCTCAAGATCTTTCGGGTCCAGGTGGCCTTCGCCCTGTTCAAGAAACAGATGCGCCAGCTGATGCACCCCTCCGCCGTGTTTCCCCAGAAGTACAACGGCCGTCCGGTCAACGACGCCATCATCCGCTCCCTGATCTCCTTCGTGCTGGTCTACTTCGCCATCATCCTGCTCATCGCCGCCCTGCTCGCCGCCATCGGACTGGACCCCCTGACCGCCATCTCGGGCTCCATCACCGCCGTGGCCAACGTGGGCCCGGGCATGGGGCCTGTCATCGGTCCCAGCACCAACTTCGCCAGTCTGCCGGATGCGGCCAAGTGGATACTGTCGTTCGGCATGCTGCTGGGACGCCTCGAGATCCTGACGGTGGCGGTGCTCTTCTTCCCCTCTTTCTGGAAGCAATAAGCAGCCGTCCAGGCTGTTGCATGAAACGAAAAGGGCAGCCAATGGCTGCCCTTTTCGTCGTCCCGGCGAATGACGACTCCCCTCAGTCCGCCGACTCCTCCCGCTCCAACGCCCGGTCCACCAGCGCGTCCGGCAAGGGCTTGGTCACCTCGACCCCCAGCTCGCGAAAGCGCTCGGCCTGGGCGATCAGGTTGCCACGACCGTTGACCAGTCGGCCCATCGCCTTGTCGTAGCTCTCCTGCGCCTTGTGCAGGCTGCCCCCCATCTGCTGCATCTCCTCCACAAACAGCCGCAGCTTCTCGTAGAGGCGGCCGGCCCGCTCCGCTATCTGGCGCGAGTTCTGGTTCTGCCGCTCGTAGCGCCACAGGTTCTCTATGGTCCGCAGCGCCACCATCAGGTTGGTGGGGCTCACCAGCAGGATGTTGTGTTCCAGCCCATAGCGCACCAGGGAAGGGTCCGCTTCCAGGGCAGCGAGGAAGGCAGGCTCCACCGCCACAAACATCAGCACATAGTCCAGGGTGCGCACCCCGGGCAACTGCTGGTAATCCTTGCGGCCCAGCTCGCGGATATGGTTGCGCACCGAGGCGACGTGTTCCTTGAGCGCCACCGCCTTCTCCAGCTCGTCAGCGGCGTTGTACCAGCGCTCATAGGCGGTCAGCGACACCTTGGCGTCGATGATGATGTCTTTGTCCTGGGGTAGGTGGACGATGACGTCGGGCTGGTAGCGCTTGCCCTTGTCCACCTCGATGTTGACCTGGGTGTGGTACTCATGCCCCTCGCGCAGGCCGCACTCGGAGAGGATCCGCGCCAGCACCACCTCCCCCCAGTTGCCCTGCTGCTTGCTGTCGCCCTTGAGGGCCCGGGTCAGCGCCGCCGCCTCTTCGGTCATGCGGGCGTTGAGCTCGGCAAGGCGCTCCAGCTCGAACTTGAGGTTGTGGCGCTGGGCCGTCTCCTGGGCGTGGGTCTCTCCCACCTGGCGGCGAAAGCCCTCGAGCTGCTCCTTGAGTGGAGTGAGCAGGAGATCCATGCTGTTCTGATTCAGTTCGCGGAAGTTTCCAGCATTTTGTTCAAAGATACGATTGGCGAGATTCTCGAACTGCTGGCTGAGGCGCTGTTCAGCCTCTTGCTGCAACTGCAACTTCTCGGCGCTGGCGATGCGCTCGCTGCGCAGGGTCGCCTCGGCTTCCTTGAGACGGGCGGTGAGCTTGAGCAATAGGGTCTGCTGCTGATCCAGCTTCTGCTGAGCCAGCATCTTCTCGTCCTGCAGCGCGTCCCAGCGATCCTGCAACCCCTGATAACGCTCCTCCAGCAGCAGCGCCTCTTCACGGCCGCTGCGTCGCCCCCACCACCAGCCGAACAGCAGCGCCAGCCCGCCAGCCAGCATGGCAGGCCACCAGGTCAGCAGCGGGGTCATCGGCGCCCCCGCTGGCGCAGGAAGAGTTCGAGATAGCGGTTGAGCAGTAACCAGATCAGCACATAGAGCAGATAGGCCGCCAGCACCACCCACTTGTGGCTGTTGACCCCGGTATCCAGTTCACTGAACTCGATACCCTTGAGATGGCAGTAGGCCCACATCAGCAGGGGGAAGACATAGAGCAGAGAAGCACGCCACAGAAATAGCCACATGAGTTCATTCAATCCCGCAAAAAGACCCGCCTAGCTTACACAAGGGCAACCCGGCTTGCGATCCTGCCCGCCGCTATTCTCTGGCTTGCCGGCCTAAAACTGGATAAAATTAACCCCTAATAGGTATAGAGGTGGGCATGACGCATTTTTTCTGTCGCTGGCTGGCACACGCATGGGGGAGCCCCCGCAGACCCGAGGTGGTCTGCCATGAGGCACGCCCGCCCTGGGCCATCGACGAGTCCCAGTTCCTCACCCTCTGCACCCGTTGTGGCGACTGCTTCAAGGCGTGTCCCAACGGCCTCATCAAGCCCGCCGATCGCCCCGAATATGACGGCAGCCCCATCGCCGGTACCCCAGTGCTGGATCTCGCCTGTGGCCAGTGCAGCTATTGCGGCAGCTGCGCCAGAGCCTGCCCCACGGGCGCACTGGATCTCTACCTCGGCCGCCAGGTGCAGACCCGGGTCAGGATAGAGGCGAGCTGCCAGGCCCGTCAGGGCTACTACTGTCTGCTGTGCGAAGATGCCTGCCCCCAGCAGGCGATCAAGGTCGGCAGCGAGGGGGTAACCGTCAACATGGCCGCCTGCGATGGCTGCGGCGCCTGCGGCCTCGCCTGTCTGCACGGAGCCATCACCCTTGTGCCCCAGCTCTGACCGCCGGCAATGACAGAGGGGCCCGCAGGCCCCTCTGTCATTCACCGTGGCATCATGCCATGGTCAGAATATTATCCTGCTCTATACCGAGAAGGTGGCACAGACGAGTGGGATCCCGCACCGCATCCGCCAAAGTGTACTCCCCCAGCACCTCCAGGAAGGCGTGCATGGCGCGGCGTAGAATGCCCTGGATGCGGCAGCCCCCGGAGAGACGGCAGTTTTCGCGCTTGCAGTCCACCGGGCAGAGCACGTGCTCCATGTCCATCACCACATCGCGCAGGTTGATGGAGACGGCGGCACGGCCGAGGCGGATGCCCCCATGCTTGCCACGCACCGTCTCGATGTAACCCTTGATGCCGAGCTGATGCACTATCTTGACCACGTGATTGCGGGAAATGGCGAAGGTGTCGGCCACTTCCGTGATGGTCGACAGGCGATCACCGGGCTGGATGGCCAGGAAGGTCAGGGTACGCAGGGCGTAGTCGGTAAATCGTGTCAGTTGCATGGTCGCACTTGCCTCTTACTACAAGCCAGAAATCAGGACGACAGCCGGTGGCCAAAGAGGGGGTCTGCACATGCGTGTGCACGGGATGGGCTTCTTCGACCGAGTCGTGAAGTCACAAGGGTAAGAGCAGCCCGGGCGGGTGTCGACGAAGATGTACATAAATCGACACTTTCTTTGATTGATCGCAAACTTGCCGCCTCAGCGAGGGGTTTTGGCGGTTTCCGTCGACAAACCCCCACCTCCTCTGCCATCGCCGGAGCCGTTGTCCGGCAAGTTCAGTGGGGCTGTTTCAGCCAGTTGCGCAGCGCCTGGGAGGGGATGGAGCTCTCGGAAGCCACCGCGAAGGCGCCCCAGTCCACGGCGCACTGCAACGCATCGGCCATGGCCATGCCCCGCGCAAGACCGTGGATGAGGCCGCCCGCGAAGGCATCCCCCGCCCCCGTTGTATCCACCACGGAGACCGGTCGCGCCGCCACCCTGACCTGCTCCTCCCCGTGAATGGCCACGGCGCCCGCCTTGCCCTCGGTCAGCACCAGCCATTCGAGCTGATCCCCCGCGAGCTGGCGGGCATGCTGCCAGGGGTCGCTCACCTCGCCGAGATCGGAGCGGGAGGCCACCAGCACGTGGCAAGGGCGGCGGGCCTGCCCCCCCTTGGGATACTGGGCCACCACGAAACTCTTGGCGAGCATCTGGCGCATGTAGCCCACGATGGCGGTGCCCGGATAGTTCACATAGAGGCAGTCCACCCCTTCGGTCGGCAGATCCCCCGGCAGATCCGGACGACGTGGGCGCCTGAGGATGGTGCGCTCACCGGTGGCGTCCACCAGCACCAGCAGCTCGCCGGTCTCGCCGCCAAAGCGTTCCACATGGCTGCAATCCAGGCCGTATGAGGCCGCCTGCTCCAGCAGCCAGTCACCGGTGTCGTCCAGCCCGACCCGGGAGGCGATGATCACCTCGTGCCCCGCCCACACCAATCCGATGCCGGTATTGGCGGCGCCGCCGCCGAGCCTGCGCCCCTGATCCACGTATTGCAGCCGCGCCCCCGCCACCAGGGGTTCGGCCAGGGAGAGCACATGATCACAGTTGAGATTGGCGAGCAGCAGGATGCGGGACATGGAAACCTCGGCGGGAGGAGGCCGGCCCCCCGGGGTGCCGGCACAGAAACGGAAGCGGGATCAGTAGACGGGCAGCTCCACCCCTGACAGCAGCTCGTCGATGCGCGCCTGGGTCGGCTGCTGCATCACGTTCTGGATCATCTCCTTGGTGAGATGGGGGGAGAAGGAGCTGATGAAGTCATACATGTAGTTCTGCAAGAGGATGCTCTTGCTGAAGCAGATCTGGGCCGGGCAAGGCTCGAACAGGTGCTCCAGATTGATGGCCACGAGGCCGGGGGCATCGCTATCGTTGGCTACCAGGGAGGAGATGATGCCGATGCCAAAGCCCAGCTCCACGTAGCGCTTGATGACGCCGGCATCCATCACCGTCATGTAGTAGTTGGGAGTGAGGCCGGCCGCCTGGAACACCTTGTCCTGCACCTGACGCCCGGTGGCGCCGCTCTCGTAGCTCAGGATGGGATACTGGCAGAGCTGCTCCAGGGTCGGCTTCTTCACCTTGGCCAGGGGGTGCTCCTGGGGCACCACCAGGGAGAGGGTCCAGAGGTAGGCGGGCAGTGCGATCAGCTCCTTGTCGAAGCCTATCTCGTGGGCCACGATGGAAAAATCCGAGTATCCCTTGCTGATCTGCTCCTTGGTGGCGGACATCACAGGATGCAGGTGGAACGAGATCTTGGGGTACTTTTTGGTGAAGTAGGTGACGCTTTTCGGCAGCAGGTAGCGGGCGATGGTGTGGGTGGTGTGGATGTTGAGGGTGCCCACGGTCGGATCCAGGTATTCCCGGGAGATGGCCTTGATCTTGCTCTCGATATTGAGCATGGCCTCGGCACACTTGATGATCTCCTCCCCCACCGGGGTGATCCGGTGCAGGTGCTTGCCGCGGCGCTCGAAGATGCGCACCCCCAGCTCGCTCTCCAGCAAGCCGATCTGCTTGCTCACCCCAGGCTGGCTGGTATAGAGCGCATCGGAGGCAACGGAGACGTTGAGATTGTGGTCCCGCACCGCGATCAGATACTTCAACTGCTGTAGTTTCAAGGTTGCCCCCTCACAGACTGACGCGGCGCTCGTCGATGGACCAGGCCGCCAAAAATGGCGGCCAGTGTATCATCCGGACTGGGCATATCGCCGCTTGATCCTTCATTTTGCTACAAAATCTAGCATCAGCGCGGTGGATATGACAAACGGGGTTCAGCGCGCGTCAGCCCCGATCGGCAGGATGCCGAGGAACTGCAGCAGCCACTGCATCATGGTGGCGGAATCCACCTCCCCTTCCAGGGAAGAGAGACTGCTCTGGTAATGTGCATCGGGCAGCCTGTCCCGTCGCCGCTCGATCAGGGCCCGGTTGTACGCCACCGAGAATTCCGGGTGCCCCTGGATGGCGACGATGTGATCCCCCTGCAGGAACATGAAGTTGGGGCAGAAGTCGTTGCCCGCAAGCAGGGTCGCCCCCGGCGGAAGCTGCTCCACCTGATCCTGGTGGCTTGCCAGGATGCGGATGGTGTCCAGCCCCGGCGCCATCCAGGGTTTTGTCGTCTGCATGGCATGGACCGACACCCCCAGACCCCACCCCTTGGTGGACTTCATTACCTCCCCTCCCAGCGCCTGGGCGATCACCTGATGGCCGAAGCAGACCCCGGCCAGCTTGACGTTGGCATCGTGGGCCCGGCGGATCCAGTCGCGCAGCGCCAGGATCCAGGGGATGTCACTGTAGGCATCGTGACGCGAGCCGGTGATGAGCCAGGCATCGCATTCGGTCAGATCCGGGGGCAGATCGCCGTCGAGGGCGGACCAGACCCGAAATTCCAGCTCGGGGGCCAACGCCCGGAAACCCTTGATAAACATCTCGGAGTAAACGGGACCAAAATCCCCCACCAAATCGGGGTCCAGCCGGTCACAATCGAGAATACCCAGTCGCATCTGTTACTCCTTGACAGAAGCGCCCCCGCAGACCGGCGGCCTGCGGGGGCAAGAGATTAAAGCCATGGCAGCGAGCCGGCGGCTCACTTCATGGTCGGCATGGAGAACTCGGCGCCGGCGCGCAGGCTCTGGGGCCAGCGGGCGGTCACCGTCTTCATCCGGGTGTAGAAGCGCACCCCATCCGGCCCGTGCATGTTGAGCGGCCCGAAGATGGACCGTTTCCAGCCACCGAAGCTGTGAAACGCCATGGGCACCGGAATGGGAACGTTCACCCCTACCATACCGACCTGAACCCGCGTGGTGAAGTCCCTTGCGGTATCTCCGTCACCGGTGAAGATGGCGGTGCCGTTGCCATACTCGTGTTCGTTGATGAGGCGCAGGGCCGTCTCGTAGTCCGGGGCCCGCACGATGGCGAGCACGGGGCCGAAGATCTCCTCCCGGTAGATGCGCATCTCGGGGCCGACCCGATCGAACAGGCTGCCCCCGATGAAGTAGCCCTCGCCATGGCTCAGGCCCCGGCCATCCACCACCAGCTCGGCCCCCTCGGCCACCCCCTGATCCACGTAGCCGCGCACCTTGGCCAGGTGTTCCCGGCTGATGAGGGGCCCCATCTCGTTCTCCGGACTCTGACCGAGACCGGGGCCGACCCGCAGGGCCGCCACCAGGGGCGAGAGCTTCGCCACCAGGGCATCGGCAGTCTCGTCACCCACCACCACGGCCACCGAGATCGCCATGCAACGCTCGCCCGCCGCGCCATAGGCGGCCCCCATCAGGGCGGAAACCGCCTGATCCAGATTGGCATCCGGCATGACCACCATGTGGTTCTTGGCGCCGCCCAGGGCCTGCACACGCTTGCCGTGGGCCGAGGCGGTGGCATAGATGTACTGGGCGATGGGGGTGGAGCCGACAAACGACACGGCACCGACCCTCGGGTCGGTCAGCAGCACGTCCACCACCTCCTTGTCGCCGTTGACCACGTTGAGCACCCCGTCCGGCAGGCCCGCCTGCTTGAGCAGTTCGGCCATGCGCAGGGAGAGGGACGGATCCTTCTCCGAGGGCTTGAGGATGAAGGTGTTGCCGCAGGCCAGGGCCACCGGGAACATCCAGAGCGGCACCATGGCAGGGAAGTTGAACGGGGTGATGCCGGCGCAGACCCCCACCGGCTGCATCATGGAGTGACTGTCCACCCCGCGGCCCACGTTGAGGGAGTGCTCCCCCTTGAGCAGGTGGGGAATGCCGCAGGCAAACTCCACCACCTCCAGCCCCCGAGTCAGCTCGCCCTGGGCGTCGGAGAAGACCTTGCCGTGCTCGCGGCTGATGAGCTGGGCCAGCTCGTCCCTGTGCTGCTCCATCAGCTCCTTGAAGCGAAACAGCACCCGGGCCCGCACCAGCGGCGGGGTCTGGGACCACTCCCCAAAGGCGCGCTCGGCGCAGGCAATCGCCTCGGCACACTCGTCGGCCGTGCTGAGAACGACGGAGCCCTGCTGCTGGCCGGTGGCCGGATTGAAGATGGCACCGAAACGCTCGCTGCGACTCTCGGTCGTCTCGCCGTCGATGAAGTTGTCGATCCTGTAACTCATAAATCCTCCGTGATGGGTCATCCGTCCTCCCCTCGCCGCGCCGGGGCAGCACAGGGGGATGACGCCCGGGACGAGCGCCATCCTGTGTGATGTGGGGGTCAGTCCTGGGCCTGCAGGGCGTCCTGCAGCAGGGTGAAGAGATCGTCGATCTGGCTGCGCTCGATGATGAGGGGAGGCGACAGGGCGATGATGTCGCCGGTCACCCGGATAAGCGCCCCCTTCTCGAAACAGCGCACGAACACCTCGTAGGCCCGCTTGCCCGGTGCATCCGGCATGGATTCGAGTTCGATGCCCGCCACCAGGCCGTAGTTGCGCACGTCCTTCACGTGCTTGCAGCCCTTGAGGGAATGGGCCGCCTCCTCCCAGTAGCCCGCCAGCTCGGCAGCCCGGGTCAGCAGATTTTCGCTCCGGTAGATCTCGAGGGTCGCCAGACCCGCCGCCGCGGCCACCGGGTGGCCGGAGTAGGTGTAGCCGTGAAACAGCTCGATGGCCCCCTTGCCCGCCGCCATCATGTCGTCATAGATATGGTTTTGCACCAGCACGGCCCCCATGGGGATGGCGCCGTTGGTGAGCCCCTTGGCGCAGGTGATCATGTCGGGGATGACGTCGAACTCCTGGGCGGCGAAGGGGGAGCCGAGGCGGCCGAAACCGGTGATCACCTCGTCAAAAATCAGCAGGATGCCGTGTTTGGTACAGATCTCCCGCAGCCGCTTGAGATAGCCCTTGGGGGGCATGATGACCCCGGTGCTGCCGGCGATGGGCTCGACGATGACCGCCGCGATGTTGCTGGCGTCGTGCAGGAAGACAATCTTCTCCAGTTCATCGGCCAGGGTGAGGTCTTCTGCTGGCAATCCCTTGGTGAACGCATTTTTCCCTATGTTGAGGGTGTGAGGCAGATGATCCACCCCGGTCAGCAGGGAGCCGAACCACTTGCGGTTGCCGGGAATGCCCCCCACCGAGATGCCGCCAAAACCCACCCCGTGGTAGCCGCGCTCGCGGCCGATGAGCCGGGTACGGGTCCCCTGGCCGCGAGCCCGCTGCCAGGCCAGCGCAATCTTGAGCGCGGTGTCCACGGACTCCGATCCGGAGTTGGTATAGAAGACGTGACCGAATCCCTTGGGGGCGATCTCCGCCAGCCGGTTGGCCAGCTCGAACGGCAGGGGGTGGCCCATCTGGAAGGTGGGGGCAAAATCGAGGTGGGAGATCTGCTGGGAGACCGCCTCGGCGATCTCGCGCCGACCATGGCCTGCGTTGCAACACCAGAGTCCGGCAGTGCCATCCAGTATCTTGCGGCCATCCTCTGAGTGATAATACATCCCCTCTGCCGACTTCAGGATGCGCGGCGCCGCCTTGAACTGCTGGTTGGCGGTGAACGGCATCCAGAATGCGGACATGTCGGGGGTATTGATGTCGCTGACAGGTTTCATGGTCACCTCATCCTTAAGGCGTTTAGTAACACCCGGCTCATGCCTATTAAATTAAACACCTGAATCCATAAAAAAGGGCTTTTATCGCCCGGCTTGGTGTCACCCCTCAGGGGTGGTATAAGATATTTAACACAATTTTAATAATAGTAAACAGTCAAGGAGTGTCTATCGATGGATATCGGTCACCGCCTCAAGGCGGTTCGCACCAAGGCGGCCCTCTCCCAGCGCGAGCTGGCAAAACGCTCCGGTGTGACCAACGGCTTTATCTCCCAGATCGAGAAAAATCAGGTGAGCCCCTCGGTGGCCTCCCTGCGCAAGGTGCTGGAAGGCATCCCCATGTCATTGGCCAGCTTCTTCACCGACGAGACGGAGATGGATTCCGAGGTGATCTTCCGTGCGGACGACATGCCGGATCTCGGCACCCACCCCATCAGCTACCGTCTGGTGGGTCACAGCCGCGCCAACCGCGCCATCGGCATGATGCAGGAGATACTGCCCCCGGGCGCCGACACCGGTGACGACATGCTGAGTCACGAAGGGGAAGAGTGCGGCATCGTCATCCGGGGTCAGGTGGAAGTCACGGTAGGCGAGCAGGTTCACCTGCTGGCACCGGGGGATGGCTACTACTTCGACAGCCGCACTCCCCACCGTTTTCGCAACGTGGGGGATCAGGAGTGCATGCTGATCTCGGCCAACACGCCCGCCAGCTTCTGACGGGCCTTCTCCCGGAACAGCCCGCCGGGCTCCCCCCAGCCCGACCCGGGGATCAGGCCCGCGACACGGGCTCCCGCCCCGCCGCGCGACCCCCGACACCACAGGCCAGGGCGCCCGGTTTGCCCCGCCGTTGGCCCGGGTTGTTCGGGGTCAGTGTTTAATGAATTGTTACAAGATGGATTTACAAGCGGCAGGATGTTTAGCATATTGATACGCGGAGACTGACTTTCTGCCGGTTCAAGGAGTGAACATGAGTGACCTGACCCTGGCCCAGTGGCAACACAAGGCCGCCCATCTGACCCTGCCCTCGCAAGCCTTTATCGACGGCACCTACCGGGATGCCGTCAACGGCGCCACCTTCGATTGCATCAATCCGGCCAACGGCCAACTGCTGACCAGGGTCGCCTCCTGCGACGCCGCCGATGCCGAGCTGGCGGTCAAGGCGGCCCGTGCCGCCTTCGACGACAAGCGCTGGTGCGGCCTCTCTCCCAAGCAGCGCAAGCTCATCATGCAGCGCCTCGCCGAGCTGATGCGCCTGAACCTGGTGGAGCTGGCACTGCTGGAGTCGCTGGATATGGGCAAGCCCATCGGCGACGCCATGGGGTATGACGCCCCCGCCGCCGCGAACTGCATCGCCTGGAACGCCGAGGCGATAGACAAGATCTACGATCAGGTCGCCCCGGTGGAAGAGTCCGCCCTGGCCCTGGTGACCCGCGAGCCCCTCGGTGTCGTGGCTGCCATCGTGCCCTGGAACTTCCCCCTGGTGATGGCATGCTGGAAGCTGGGCCCGGCGCTCGCCACCGGTAACTCGGTGATCCTCAAACCCTCCGAGAAATCCCCCCTCACCGCCCTGCGCATCGCGGGTCTGGCGAAGGAGGCGGGCATCCCCGACGGCGTCTTCAACGTGCTGCCAGGCTTCGGCCATACCGTGGGCGAGGCGCTGGCCATGCACATGGACGTCGACTGCATCACCTTCACCGGCTCCACCAAGATCGGCAAGCATCTGGTGCAGTGCTCCGGGAAATCCAATCTGAAACGCGCCTTTATGGAGTGCGGCGGCAAGAGTCCCAACATCGTGCTGGCGGATGCACCGGATCTGGACGCCGCCGCCCGCAGCGCCGTCGGCGCCATCTTCTACAACCAGGGGGAAGTGTGCACCGCCGCCTCCCGCCTGCTGGTGCAAAACAGCATCAAGCCCCAGTTCATGGAGCGGCTGCTGGCCCACGCCCGCGAATGGATCTCGGCCAACCCGCTCGACCCCACCACCCGCATCGGCGCCATGGTGGACCACATCCAGATGGAGCAGGTGCTCAACTACATCGCCATCGGCCAGCAGGAGGGCGCCAAGCTGCTGCTGGGGGGCAAGCGCACCCAGCCCGAGGAGGGCGGCTACTACATCGAACCCACCATCTTTGACGACGTGACCCCGACGATGCGCATCTTCCGCGAGGAGATCTTCGGCCCTGTGCTGGCGGTGACCGGCTTCGACACCCTGGAAGAGGCCATCGCCCTTGGCAACGACACCGACTACGGCCTGGCTGCCGCCATCTGGACGGCGGATCTCAACCAGGCGGTGAAAGGGTCGCGCGCCCTGCGCGCCGGCACCGTCTTCGTCAACAACTGGGATGGCGGCGACATGACCATGCCGTTTGGCGGCTTCAAGCAGTCCGGCAACGGGCGCGACAAGTCCCTGCACGCCCTGGAGAAGTACACCGAGCTGAAAAGCACCTGGATCCAGCTCGAATAACGTCATAAATGACGCTTATCAACAAAACAGGGGGGAGAAATCCCCCTTTCTCATTTTTACTCTTTTATCCCCTCGCTCAATCGATATAATCGTCAAATAGCAAGCCATTAAATTTAAAGATAAAAATGCTGTTTTTTCTGGGAAGTGTACTGTTTCTGGTGGTGGGACTGCCGCTGTTGTTCTTCGTGCTGGGTCAGGGGGAAGCCTATGTCACCTGGGGCCCCTGGATCTCCGCCATCGCCCTCATGCTGTGGCTGCTGATGGACGTGGAGAAGATCCGCCGCGGTGGCGGTCGCTGAAGTCGCTCCTGCTGTTAAAATCCCGTCAGACCCATTTATTGTCTTCTTTCCCTGCAAAAGGATCGCTACACTGACTTTTTGCGATGTTTCCCGACATCCGCACTCCAGTGAAGGTTATCCGCATGCAACAACAGATCCAGCGCCAGGGCGTCCTCTATGCCCTCGGCGCCTACACCCTTTGGGGCCTGGCACCCATCTACTTCAAGTCCCTCTCCGCCGTGCCGGCCGCCGAGATCCTGACCCACCGCATGATCTGGTCCTGCGCCCTGCTGATGGTGCTGGTGCTGCTCGGACGCCAGTGGCACAAGGTGCAGGCGGTGCTGCGCCAGCCCAAGGTGCTGCTCACCCTGGCCTTCACCTCCGTCACCGTCGGCGGCAACTGGCTGCTGTTCATCTGGGCCATCAACAACGGCCACATGCTGGATGCGAGCCTGGGCTACTACATCAACCCCCTGTTCAACGTGCTGCTCGGCATGGTGTTTCTGAGCGAGAAGCTGCGCCGCCTGCAGTGGTGGGCGGTGGGGCTCGCCTTTGTCGGTGTCGCCGTCCAGCTCATCGCCTTCGGCTCCCTGCCCTGGATAGCCCTGGTGCTGGCCTCGAGCTTCGCCATCTACGGCCTCATTCGCAAGAAACTGGCCCTGGACGCCCTCACCGGCCTGCTCATCGAGACCCTGATCATGCTGCCGCCAGCCGCCTTCTATCTGTGGGGCATCGCCGACAGCCCCACCAGCCACCTCACCCAGAATGACTGGCACCTGAACCTGCTGCTCATCGCCGCGGGCGCCGTCACCACGGCCCCCCTGCTCTGCTTCACCGCGGCGGCCACCCGGCTCAAGCTCTCCACCCTGGGCTTCTTCCAGTACATAGGCCCCAGCCTGATGTTCATCCTGGCGGTGACCCTGTATGGCGAGGCGCTGGCGCTGGACAAGATGATCACCTTCGGCTGCATCTGGAGCGCCCTGGTGCTGTTCAGCCTGGATGGCCTGCGCAGCGGCAAGCGGCGCCAGGAGGCCGGCTGAGACGCCGGCGCAATAATCTACAAGCCAAGGGGCCGCTTTCGGGGTATCAATAGGGGATGAACGCACCCCAATCCCGCATCCACTACTGGCAATCCCGGCTGCTGCCGGGGGTTGAACTCTCCCACTCCCACCACAGGGAGTTCAGCTATGGCCGCCACGTGCATCTGGACTACCACATCGGTCTGGTGCAGCGGGGCGGCCAGAAGTTCATCCACAAGGGGAACAGCCACAACCTGGTGCGCGGCGAACTCTCCACCGTCAACCCGGACGAGATGCACGACGGCCTCAGCCTGCTGCCGGAAGGGTACGAGGTGCGGGTCTTCTCCATCGCCCCCGAGCAGCTGGCCCGCTGGCTGCCGGAGCACCCCGAGCCCTTTTTCCACCAGGGATTGCAGAGCCGCCCCGACCTCTATCAGGGCTTTGCCCGACTGCACATGCACCTGGACGGCCCCGCCCCCGACGGCCTGCTGGCGGAGAGCCAGTTGCTGGCCCTGCTGGGCGAACTGTTCCGGCTCGCCCCCGAGCGCCACGCCCTGGCGGATCCCCAGCTCAGGTTCCTGCGCGACCATCTGCTGGCCCGGCTGGACGAGCGCCACACCCTGGAGGACCTGGCCGCCCTGTTCGGGCTGGATCGCTTCGCCTTCCTCCGTCAGTTCAAGAAGAAGACCGGCATGACCCCCTATGCCTGGCTCAAGCGGCTGCGCCTCGAACAGGGCAAGCGCCTGCTCGGCAGCGGTCTGCCGGTGAGCGAGGTGGCACTGGCGGTGGGCTTCTTCGATCAGAGCCACTTCCACCACGGTTTTCGTCAGGCCTTCGGGCTCACCCCGGCGGAGTATCGCCAGCAGATGCTGTCCGCCTGAATCGTCGCCGCTGCAATCTTTTACAATCTCCCGTCCCCCGTCCTGCCCCATGCTGTCACCTCCATACCGCTGTCGGAGGTCTTTTATGTTCACCAGCCTGTTTCTGACCCTGGGTCTCGTCCACCTCGTCGCCCTGGCGAGCCCGGGCCCGGATTTCGCGCTTATCCTGCGCACCAGCCTGCACAGGCCCACCGCCCTCGGAGCGGCCCTTGGCATCGCCCTCGCCATCCTGCTCCACGCCACCCTGAGCCTGACCGGCATCAGCCTGCTGATCGCAAGCCAGCCCTGGCTCTTTCTCGCCGTGAAACTGGTGGGCGCCCTCTATCTGGGCTGGCTGGGCTGGGGGGCACTGAAGGCGGCCTGGCAGGGAAGCGGGGATCTGGCGCTGCGCGCCGGAGGCGAGCGGCCGGGCTGGCGCAAAGGGGTGAAGAGCGGGCTGGCCACCAATCTGCTCAACCCCAAGGCGATGCTGTTCTTCATGGGGCTGCTGGCCGCCATGGTGACGCCCCAGGTGGATGGCCTGACCCGGGGATTGCTGATCCTTGAGCTGTTCCTGCTCTCCCTCGTCTGGTTCAGCGCCCTGGCCTGGAGCCTCTCCACTCCCCGCGCCCAGCACCTGCTCGGCCGCATCCAGCGCCCGCTCAACCTGATGACGGGCCTGCTGTTTGGCGCGGTCAGCCTCTCCATCCTGGTGGATCTGCAAGGGCACTGGCCAGCGGCCTGACCGGCACGTCCTTGTTGGCGGCAAGCAGGGAGGGGCCTTGACGGACGGCGCGACTACTCCCCGCGCCGCATCCCCTTGCGCAGGTAGACGTAACCCTCCCCCGGGCTGCCCCAGCGCTGATGGGCGCCGTTGTCATAGGCCCTGTCCAGCAGCCGGACACTGTCCGGGCCGATCCAGAGGTACTGCACCAGGGTGGTGGCACCGCCAAAATCGGTGGCGCAGTGCCCGACCCGGGTCTGTCCTTTGTACTCCCCGCCCGGCTGGCGGGTCAGCCAGATCTCGCACCCTTCGCGCAGGGAGAGTTGCTGCGGGGTGAGGGAATCGAGCAGCTCGGGCCGACGCCAGGCGCCGGCAAAATCCGTGGCCCTCGGCATGGTCAGTTCGGCCATCAGGATGCGGCCATCGGGCAGGGAGGAGAAGCGGTAGATGCGCTGGCGAAACGGTCGCTGCGCCCGCTCGGTCAGAAACTGCTCCGCATAGACCCAGCGGAAGGGGCCCTCCCCGGGCCAGATCTCCACCAGCCGCAGCTCGGCGCTGGTGAAGCGGGCATCGAAGGTGGCCTGCTCCTGGCTGGAAAACTCCCCCGAGAACCAGGAGAGCAGGGGCTCCAGCCTTGCCTGCGTGGCATGGGGGCCGGGGGCCGTCACGAAGGGGACGGGCGCCGCCCAGATCAGGCTGGCGTAAAACAGCCCCAGCAGGGCCGCCATCAGCTGTGTCATCGAATCCTTCCGAGTCGCTTGCATGGCGGCGATTATATGAGCGAACGGTGACAATAACCTCTATCTTGATCAACTCCTTGAAGAGAAAACGAAAAATCCTCTCTGCAGGCGAAAGGAGGCGACGCCCCCCGGCCTGCGTTCCGTCAGATCAGCATCCGAAGCGCACAGTAAACCAACAAGCCCGCCAGCGTCAGGTTCAGAATGCGGCCGTGGCGCTGGAACAGGGGCTGCAGCAGATGACCCGCCAGGGCCCAGCAGAGGTTCCCCAGCGTGCCGATCAGCGCCAGCAGCAGGCTGACGCCCAGCACCCAGACGAATTCTGTGGTGTGGGGCAACACGAAGGTGGAGAGCGCCGTGATGCCGTATAGGATGATCTTCACGTTCACGAACTGCAGCCAGAAGCTGGTCCAGAAGCCGGGCAAGGCTCCATCTGTGCTCGACAGGTTGTAGCCGCTGGCCGCAATGCGCCAGGCCAGCCAGAGCACATAAGCCGCCCCGGCCCAGCTGAGCCAGCCAACCAGCGCGGGGGAGAGGCTGATGAGGGTGAAGGTGAACAGGGCACACAGCAGCATGATCAGCAGGAAGCCCGCACTCATGCCCGCCAGCACCCGGCTACTGCGGCGCAGACCATGCTGATTGGCGGCGCTCAGAGCCAGTATGTTGTTCGGTCCCGGCGTCATGGCCGTGATCAGGGTGTAAGTCAAAAATGCGCTGACAAGGGTCGTGGTCATGGTGTTTCTCCAAATGGGAGTGATACCTTAACGCGGCCATTGGCATCAAAAAATCGAATGTTTTAGCATTCTAAATTCAACCATTTCGATGAATTGGAGTCCCCATGGATCTGCGACGTCTCATTACCCTCAAGACGGTGATCGAGGAGGGCTCTTTCGTGAAGGCATCCCGCAAGCTCTGCTGCACCCAGTCGACGGTAACCTTCCATATCCAGCAGTTGGAGCAGGAACTTTCGCTACAACTGTTCGAAAAAATAGGGCGTCGCATGTGCCTGACCAAGGCCGGGCAGAACATCATGCCGCATGTGCACGAGATGATCCGGGTGATGTCGGGTCTGCGCCAGGCGGCGCAGCAGGACGCCGAGCCGAGCGGCGAGCTCAGGGTCGCCATCGGCGAAACTCTGCTGGCCTACAAGATGCCGGCGGTGCTCGAGCGCTTCAAGCGGCTGGCTCCCGGGGTCCGACTGTCGCTCCGGTCCCTGAACTGCTACGTCATTCGCGATGCGCTGCTGGCGGACGAGGCCGATCTCGGTATCTTCTATCGGGTCGGCAACGATGCCGCCCTGCTGATGGAGAGCTTTGGCGAGCAACCCCTGGTGCTGGTAGCTTCCCCCGCCCTCAGCGGTGGTATCGACTTCACCCGCCCGGATCAGCACCTGCCGGTCAGCTTCATCATCAACGAACCCCAGTGCATCTTCCGTCAGATTTTCGAGAGCACATTACGCCAGCGAGCCATCACTCTGGACGGCACCATAGAGCTGTGGAGCATAGAGAGCATCAAGCGCTGCGTGGCCAGCAACCTCGGCGTCTCCTTCCTGCCCCGCTTCGCCGTCGAGCGGGAGCTGAGTTCGGGGGAGCTGCAGGAGCTGCCCTTCTCCCCCACGCCCCTCGTCATCACGGCCCTGTGCGCCCACCACGCCAGCAAGTTTGTCAGCCCCGCCATGCGGGTGTTTATGGAGTGCGTGCAGACGTGCCTGACAGAGGAGGCGTCGCCAGCGGCAAATGCGGCCGCTCATGGCGACCAGGACGCGCGCCGCCTGATGACAACCTAGCCCTTCAATGGGAGCGCCACGACTCCTGACCCTCGGTTGTCCTTCCCCCGAGCGACTATCCTTGCTCGGATACAGCCGAGAAGGAACCCAAGATGAGCACAGGAACAGTCACCCTGCACCGCGTGCTCAAGGCCCCGCCACAGCGGGTATACCAGGCCTTTATCGAGCCGGACGCCCTGGCCAAATGGCTGCCCCCCCATGGCTTCACCTGCAAGGTGGCGGCGCTGGATGCCAGGGTCGGCGGCCAGTTCAGGATGTCGTTCACCCACTTCGCCAGCGGCCACACCCACGCCTTCGGCGGCGAGTATCTCGCGCTGGAGCCGGGCAAGCACATCCGCTACACCGACCGCTTCGACGACCCCAACCTGCCGGGGGAGATGCAGGTCACCATCACCCTCACCCAGGTGCTGTGCGGCACCGATCTCGCCATCGAACAGGCGGGTATTCCGGCGGTCATCCCGGTGGAGATGTGCTACCTCGGCTGGCAGGAGTCCCTGATGCAGCTCGCCACCCTGGTGGAGCCCGAGATCCCCGCCGAGTGACCTGACACGGGGGCTCCCCCGGTGGCCCCCGCATAGATACCCCTTGTGAGAGAGGGGCCTGATCAGGTATCTCTGTGGGCAGGGCGGGCTGCGTTCTTGCAGCGACCATCCACCGCCAGGAGCCCCCATGAAACGAGTCTTGATGATGACCATGGCCGCCGCCCTGCTGGGCGGGTGCGCCGTGAAGAACCAGGTCACCCACAGCCTGCAGGCGATCCCGCTCACCGCCTTCCAGCAAAGCGAGAGCAACCCCAACCAGCGCATCTACAAGGAGCCCGGCGTGGATCTGCGCCAGTACCATCAGGTGCTGCTCGATCCCTTGCAGTTCATCCGCCAGGAGAACGGCCAGTGGTATCTGCTGACCGCCAACGAGCAGAACGAGATCGGCCGCTACTACCACGCCACCTTCCAGCGGGAGCTGATGAGCCAGGGCGTCAAGATGGCTACCGAACCCGGTCCCGGCGTGATGCGGGTGCAGGCGGCCATCACCAACTTCGACCTGACCCGCCCCGACCCCAAGCTGCGGGATCTGCTGCCCGCCAAGATCGCCATCAACGTCACCCGCGAGGTAATAGGCAAGGAGCCCTATCTGCTCAGGGTGGGCAGCATGGCCCAGTTGCTCGACGCCCAGAGCGGCAAGCTGCTGGTGCGGGTGATGGACGCTCGCGAGAGCCCGGACACCACCCACAAGGATTCCCCCATCACCGCCCAGGAGATGGAGAAGATGATCGATCAGTGGGCCGCAAGTCGCGCCAAACAACTGGCCGACAACCTGGGGCGCTGAGCCGGGCCGAAAACGACAAAGCCTGCCAGGGGGCAGGCTTTGTCGTCGCTGAAGCGCGGTTTATTGCAGGTTCAGACCACCCAGGTAATCCCGCTTGCCCAGATCCACCCCGGCCTGGCGCAGCAGGGCATAGGTCATGGTGAGGTGGAAGTAGAAGTTCGGGATGCCGTACTCGTGGACGCAGCTATGGCCGTCCATCCCCTTGCCACCGGCCCAGTAGGGGTAGTAGTGGCCGCTCGCATACTGGCTGAAATCGGCGTCCAGCTTGCCTTGCAGGTAGGCGATGGTCTTGGCCACGTGGGCGCGCAGATCCGCCATGGTCTTGGGATCATCCCCCAGCACCGGCGGCTCGCTCAGGCTGGCGGTGGCCACCACGGCGCGGGCGCTGTCACAACAGATCAGCACCTGCTTGCTCAGGGGCAGCATGTCGACGATGAGGCGCTCATTGAAGAAGTTGTCCACGTTGAATTTCTTCGCCTCGGCGTGGGCCTCGGCCTTGGCCAGACACTGGTCCAGGTTGGTCAGCATCTTGATGAACTGGGCTGCGATATCACGATTCATAATGCACTCTCGGTTGGTTGAAGGCAGTAAAACGAGCGGCTCCACTATAGCGCATCCCCCTTGCAGTTCGAGCCCGAGGGGATGAAAAGCGAGGGCGTCCTCCTTGCCCTGCGACAGGCGGTGGCGATCACTGGCGGGCAGCGAGGCCAGAGCGCCGCACCGCGTCCCTCTTTCCCCTTTTTTTGATCTGTGACAGGCATCTCGTTTTTCGAGGGGCGTAGTCTGGAGCCCGTTGCCCCGGCACGGGCCGGGGCACCCATCCCACAAGGAGAATGCCATGAAGATCTACGATCGAAACCGCAATGTGCTGACCCTGGGCCAACGGGTGATGATTGCCGCCACTGGCGCAGTCGACACCCTCAAGGAGGCGCACACCGACAACCTGACCCCCTATCAGGCCGAGCATGAGAAGTGCGTGCTGCTGACGAACAGCCAGGAGCGCTACGCCCCCATCGAGTTGATTAGACTAGGCTGATCCCGTTTTCCGTCACCCTACTCTTTACAATTCACCCGGCCGCCGTGCCCCGTCGGGGCCGGGTTTCTCTCTCCGCTCTACTCCTTCTCCGAGCCGCTGCCACCTTATGAGGGCGAGGCGATGCAGCTTGCCGGTATCCAGCCTGATTGCCCCGCTTCGTTGTGAACCCAGAGCCAGCCTGCCAGCTCCCGATCCACCCGTACCCGCTCCCCCGCCGCCACGTCCAGCTCCCGGGCGGTATAGTCCTGGCGCGCCTGCGCCTCCCCGGCGCGGATCGGGGTCAGCAGGGACAGGGGCGCCCACCCCTCGTTGCCGTCTGCGGTAAAGGTGCGCACCCAGCTCGGAAACTCGTCGTCCTCGTGGCCGATGCGCACCCGCTCTCCGGCCCGAAAGGCGATGGGATTGGGGTAGCAGGTGTGGTGCGCCGTGGTGATCAACGCCAGCATTGTCTCGTCCTCCGACAGGTTCTGATGAGTAACGTCCAGAGTCATACCATAAGCCGGGCCCCGTTGCGTCAGCCGGGCTCACCCCCCCTGGCAGAGGGCACGCTCCCCCGGGGCGGGCCGACGACCCTGATCCCCACGATTCATTACTGTCAGTGAATTTTCATATCATCCAAGTGTCATTTCAGTGAACACATCACCGCCCTAGACTGCTTCTCGAACCTTAACGAGGAGTCTTGTATGAAACTCACCCCTATCCCGCTGCTGGCCGGCACCCTCGCCTCGGCCTTCTCTTTCAACACCTTCGCCGGTGACATCGTCTCGGTGCAGTTCAGCGATGGCCGCCCCGCCGTGACCGGCGTCGAAGCGGTCAACAACGCGCTCAACCCCATCGGCGTCAACGTGGTCACCGTCGACATTCCCGAGGCCGCCAGGCCCCTGCTTGAAGCCTCCCACCGCCGCGCGTTGACCAAAGCGGAGCACGGCGCCCTGATTGCGGCCTTCAATCTGAGTCAGGGGGAGCTGCTGGAGCAGGCCAGGCTCGCAGGGCGCGCGCCCGCGGTGCAAGGGGGCGGCGTCGCCACCGAGGAGACCGGCGTCGGCCCCTACCCCAAGGTCTATGACCTGATGGCGCTGGACGAGCGCACCCGCAGCGCCGTGCTCGGCAAATATGGCCGCATGCACGTCAACTCCGCCGAGGACGGCACCGATATCGACGAGGTGATGACGGTGGTCAGCGGCGGGCCGTTCCGCTGGGGCTTTACCCTCAAAGACGGCAGCATCGCCCGCTTCCAGATAGACAAGGTGGGCCTGGAGGACAAGGCGGTGCGAGTCAGCTATCACGGGCTCGGCATGCACGCCGGGTTGATGGATGCAAAACAGGGGCTGCTGGTGGCCTTCGCCCACGGACCCAGAGCATTCACCATGCGCTACCAGGCGGACGTGCCCCACGCGCAGCTGCTTGGCACCAACCCCTGGGCCGATGTCGGCATCACCCTGCCCCCCGCCCCCGGCAAGGTGCAGTAAGCCGGTGCGTGCCATCTGGCGGCGGGGCCCGGGCCCTGCCGCCTGCTTTTATGCCTGCCGTCACGGGCCGGGGTGCCCGGGGCCCATCGCCTCTCTTTCGTCTGCGTCTCTGCCACGCCCGGAGGGCCATGATCCGGGCCGGTCTGCCACGGGCAGCTCTCTGTCTGGCGGGGGATGGGGGGTGGACACCCCGGGGATCCGCACTATTGTGATAAAAGTGCGCAATGATGGCGCCATCATTTACCAGTAGTGAATTAACGGGGGCAGGATGAACAAGATCACGGCGCTGAACGTCTTTCGCCGGGTGGTGGAAATGGGCACCTTCAGGGCGGCGGCGGACGACCTGCGCCTCTCACAGGCGGCGGTCAGCAAGAACATCAACGAGCTGGAGGCCTTTCTCGGCATTGCGCTGATCAACCGCACCACCCGGCGGCTGAGCGTCACCGAATCGGGCATGGCCTATTACCGCCAGATATGCGCCGTGCTGGACAGCCTGGAGGCCGCCGACCAGTCCATCATGGCCGCCTCCTTCACCCCCAGGGGCAGGCTGAGGATCGGCATGCCCATGTCCTACGGGCTGATCCGCCTCAACCCCCTTGTCTGCGAATTCCAGCGCCGCTATCCGGAGATCGGCATCGAGGTGATCCTGAGCGACGCCTACATGGATCTGGTGGATCAGGGGCTGGACGTGGTCATCCGGGGGGCTGGCACCCTGGAGGACTCCACCCTGCGCGCCAAACCCCTGTGCGAAGTGCAGCGGGTGCTCTGCGCCGCCCCCGATTACCTGAAGGAGGCGGGCCAACCCGCCCACCCGGCGGATCTCAAGGGCCACAACTGCCTGCGCTACAGCCTCTCCTCCTCCCCCAACAAGTGGTTCTTCACCCGGGACGCGGAGAGCGTGGCGGTGGAGCTGCCCCCCGCCAGCTTCTGCGCCAACAACGGCATCGCCCTGAAACAGGCGGCGGTGCAGGGGCTCGGGGTGATCCTGGTGCCGGATGAATTCGTGTCGAACGACCTGTCGGACGGCACCCTGGTCAGACTGCTCCCCGACTGGCAACCCGACCCCCACGCCCTGTTCGCCGTCTACCCCTTCCACAAGGAGCAGTCCCCCAAGGTGCGGCTCTTTATCGAATTTCTCGTCAAGGCGTTTCAGTTGAGGTGACTCTGACAAGCGGGAGCTTGGAGTTTGTGCCTCTCGGCCACGATACCTGTATGCAGCGTGTAGGTTCGATTAGCGAAGCGTCATCGGACGTTCGCGGAATCAATCGCACCCTCTGGCTACCGTCCGTCGTCCAGGATGACGCCCCCTGCCTGTGTTGCCGATGTATCAGCAAATAGCCGCCTGCCAAGCTGGCGGATCAGCAGCAATGGCGCCAGCAGGGTGAGCAGTAGCCAATGGGAGTGAGGCAGAATAAAGGTTCGGATGATCTCGTGAGGCAGCCAGGTCGATGCGGTTGCCGTCATAAAGGCGATGTCATAGGTCTGCCACAACCAGAGCCCGGCAAAGAGCGACAGCAACAGCGGCCGGGGCGTCAGCAAAAACAGCGGCCAGAAGGCAGAGGCGAGCACGGCGCTGAACTCCAACATGGCCGGGGCCAGCTCGGCAAAGGTCCGCCCTTGGGAGAGGCCACTCCATTCGAGAGACGTATCCTCGGCCAGTGCAGGCCACCAGGATGCGTATTGGAACAGGGTAAACGAGATCATAAACAGCAGGCTGGCCAGCAGCGCCAGCACCGTTTTTCGCAAAAACCAGCGCCCCATCCGGCGCAGTGTCGGTATCCACTTAGACATCAATGACTCCCATCTGGTGACGGGGCAGTATGCTGTCACTGGCAACACCGTTAAAGCTGCATCTTGGGCCACTAACCTTTTTGGTGACGACACGGATAACCTACCAGACACAGCTGCGCTATGGAGAGCGAGGCATCTGGCAACGCCATTATTGGGAACATCTGATCCGGGATAAGCAGGATTCGCCATATGGATCATGTCCATATCAAACCATTCAAGCATGGTTATGTTACTCAGGTGGCCGATTGGCCGTATTCCACTTTCCATCGTTATGTGACGAATGACTGAATACACAATCGCCCAATTACACTTTTAGTAGTTGCATTGACGGTATAGTCTGAAGTATTTATAAAAACAACACTTAACTCATCGTTATTTGGAATAATCAACCCAAATGGTTTTCAACTACACCACAATAAGCGAACAAATTAAATGGCGGTTATTTAAATGGATGTTAACATAAGATACATAAGAAATTTCATTGGCAATGGATTCTTCTTCTCAACTATATTGGGGATTTATTATTTTATAATTTTCACACATTATGAGGGCATTCCATTTCCATTGAACTCTAGCTCTCTCCCTACCATATTCTCATCTTTAGGTATTCTTGGAATATTTCTTACAGGTATTTTTCTATTTTATTCATCAATGTCAATTATGATTATTGCCGACCCATTTAGAATTGATTACCATAGTGCTTTCTACAAAAAAACATTCTGCATAGAAAATAAAAAAGCATCAAGTATTGCAAACTATTTTATATTTTTTATCTCCCCCTCACTATTTCTTTATGCATTATTTGTTAATGATGCACTCAGTGGCATTACATTTACCGGATTCATAATAATGCCATTATTATTTTCAATTCATTTATTATCTGACAGAAGAGATGTAAAGTACCATGAAAATAAAGCCAACTATTTTGCAAAATTAGGGGCAAATTTTATTACGTTTGTTTATCTTGGTTTCTTCTCCATAATTTCATACAGTATTTTCTATTCATATATAACGTTTACGGTAGGCTTTGACTCCCCAATGAACTTTATTATCGCAAGCTTAGTTTTCTTTACGCTGAATTATTTTATAATCTCCCCTCAGAGAAAGAGAAATGGTTATGAGTTAAATGCTAAAAAATACAGCAAGGATGGATATATAAAAGATTTTATTAGTACACCAGCAGCGCCAATATACATAATTGGATTTATATTGTCATTATATCCCGACATAGCTTTTAAGAATGCCACCAAGGTATTTGCATTGATTAATGCAGGAGGAGGCATAGAGCGCTCATATTATTTCTCAAAAAGTAGATCCCCGCAAAATACACTCCCAAATGAATTTATAAAAGAATGCAGAGTGGACCTCTGTATAACAAAACCACTAAAGGTTGTTTTGGATACTCATGACATAATCTATGTGAGGGGCAACTTTGAAGGCCACAAAAACTCTCTTGTCAGCATTCAAAATAAAAATATGCAGGTGATTATTAAACCAAAGGATACAAAATAGGGTTCATATTTAATAAATATACTGTAGTTTTTATCTTAAAGAACTTTGTGTTGGTTTTTTAGGGAAGCCCATAATCAGAACCAAAAATTGCTTTACTGCCGAGAGTCAGAGGTAACGCTAGGGGCTCTATCAGGATGATGGCGAAGCCAGCGGATTGGCGGGGGTCGCCTTTCTTTTGGTGACTTTTCTTTGGCCACGCAAAGAAAAGTCACTCGCCCCAGCCCGAAGGGCGGGCGAAACCCTGTCGAGGGCCATGCCCTCGCGTCCTGCACGGCGCCAGCCGTGCTGCCAACAGCCAGGCACACCATATACCCATGACGCGAACGTCCGATTACGCTTCGCTAATCGAACCTACAGTCCTGACAAAAAAGGAGCCATCGGCTCCTTTTGCTATTGATGGCGGGTGCGCTGCGCCTTACAGCGCCTCAAGGCGGGCATACGCCGTCACCAGCCACTTGGCGCCGACGTCGTCGAACTGGATCTGCACCCGGCTCTGCTGGCCGACTCCTTCGAAGTTGAGCACGATCCCTTCCCCGAATTTTGGATGGAGCACCCGCTGGCCGAGCTTGATGCCGCTGGCGTCAAAGCTCTGCTGCACCTCGTTCTGGCTAAAGCGCCCATATTGCGTGGGGCGGCTCACCTGGGTGCGCAGCCGGATCTCCTCCAGACACTCGGCGGGCATTTCGCGGATAAAGCGGCTCGGCTTGTGGAACATCTCGCGGCCGTAGATGCGGCGGCTCTCCGCATAACAGATGTAGAGCTTCTCCATGGCGCGGGTCATGCCCACGTAACAGAGGCGCCGCTCCTCCTCCAGCCGCCCCGACTCCTCGGTGGATTGCTGGCTGGGGAACATGCCCTCTTCCACGCCGACCAGCAGCACCAGGGGATATTCCAGCCCCTTGGCGCTGTGCAATGTCATCAGCTGCACCGCGTCGGCGTATTCGTCCGCCTGATTCTCGCCGGACTCCAGCGCCGCATGGGCGAGGAAGGCGGAGAGATCGCTCATCTCTTCCAGCTCGTCCGGGCGCTGGTACTGGCGGCAGGCGGTGACCAGTTCGTACAGGTTCTCTACCCGCGCCTGGGATTTCTCGCCCTTCTCCGCCAGATACATCGCCTTGAGGCCGGAGTGCTGGATGGCGATATCCGCCTGCTGGTGCAGGGGCAGCAGGGAGACCTGTTCCTCCAGCGCGTCGATGAGATCCACAAAGCCGCGCACCGCGTTGCCGGCGCGACCGGTAAGCACCTTGTCATTGAGCAGTGCCTTGGCCGATTGCCACAGGTTCTGGCCCTGATCCCGGGCGTTGTTACGCAGTATCTCGAGGGTGCGATCGCCGATGCCGCGGGTCGGGGTGTTAACCACCCGCTCGAAGCTGGCGTCGTCGCCACGGTTGTTGATAAGGCGCAGGTAGGCCATGGCGTCTTTGATTTCCTGGCGCTCGAAGAAGCGCAGGCCGCCATAGATGCGATACGGCATGGCGTCCTGCATCAGTGCCTCTTCCAGCACCCGGGACTGGGCGTTGGAGCGATAGAGGATGGCGCAGTCGGCGAGCAGACCCCCCTTCTCTTTCCAATCCTTGAGGCGGCCAACCACGAAGCGGGCCTCGTCCACCTCGTTGAAGGCGGCGTAAAGGGAGATCGGCTCCCCCTCGGCCCCCTCGGTCCACAGCTCCTTGCCAAGGCGCTCGGCGTTGTTGGCGATGACGCTGTTGGCGGCTTTGAGGATGTTGGCGGTGGAGCGGTAGTTCTGCTCGAGGCGAATGGTCTGCGCCCCCTCATAGTCGGTCAGGAAACGCTGGATATTCTCTATCTTGGCGCCGCGCCAGCCGTAGATGGACTGGTCATCGTCGCCGACGATCATCACCTTGCCGGTGTCGCCCGCCAGCATCCGCAGCCAGGCGTACTGGATGCCGTTGGTGTCCTGGAACTCGTCCACCAGGATGTTCTGGAAGCGGTCGCGGTAGTGCTCGAGGATGTGGGGCTTGTTCAGCCACAGCTCGTGGGCGCGCAGCAGGAGTTCTGCGAAGTCCACCAGCCCGGAGCGATCGCAGGTCTCCTGATAGGTCTTGTAGATCTGCTGATAGGTGCGGGTGACGGGGTCGCCGTAAAGGTCGATGTCGCCGGGGCGCAGGCCCTCGTCCTTCTTGCCGTTGATGTAACCCATCACGGCGCGCGGCGCCCAGTGCTTCTCGTCGAGGTTGAGCGCCTTGAGCACCCGGCGGATCAACCGGTACTGGTCGTCGGAGTCGAGGATCTGGAAATCCTGCGGCAAGCCCGCATCCAGATGGTGGGCCCGCAGCAGGCGGTGGGCGATGCCGTGGAAGGTGCCGATCCACATGCCGCGCACGCCGTCGCCGATCACCTTCTCGACCCGGCCGCGCATCTCGGCCGCCGCCTTGTTGGTAAAGGTGACCGCGATGATGGAGAAGGGTGAACAGCGTTCCACCTGCATCAGCCAGGCGATACGGTGCACCAGCACCCGGGTCTTGCCCGAACCGGCACCGGCCAGCACCAGCAGGTTGCAACGGGGGGCCGCCACCGCGTCTCTTTGCTTGTCATTGAGCCCGTCGAGCAGGGTTGAAACGTCCATCACCACTCCTGTTTATTTATACAGGCGGGGATTATACGGCCTGAGCCGCCAGAGACCAAGCCGTGAGCAGCCGGGGGCCAGCCCGCCCGCCAACGTGGCGTCGATGAGGCCGCAGGGCTGGTGCCGATGGAAGCCAGTTTTTTCATCAGGGGAGGAAAACGGTTGCGCCTAACGTCATGAATCCAAACAAAAATGTCGATCGAGCCCTATTAATCCCGGAATTTAATTCTGCAAAAACACCATAAAACAAACACTTATAAGGCAATTTGCTTATATTTCAAACCGTTAACGCAAACGTTTTTCCTCTATGATCCCCTTGACCAACGGGCTGGCTCACTTACAGTTAGCCAGCGTGCTTTATGACCTGCCAAGACAGGTTGTGGACCCTCACATAACAATCAAGGATACGATCGTGACTAAAGTGCTCAAGCTGGCCACCGTGGCCGCCCTCACCCTCGCTGCCCTGTCCGCCCAGGCAGCCTCCGAGCCCGCCGTCATCTATGACACCGCAGGCAAATTCGACAAGTCCTTCAACGAAGCCGTGTTCCGCAACGGCGTCGAAGTCTACAACAAGGACAAAGGCGTCAAGGTCAAGGAGTTCGAACCCCAGAACGAAGCCCAGCGCGAGCAGGGCCTGCGTCGTCTGGCCAGCCGTGGCAACGGCCCCATCGTCGCCGTCGGCTTCAACATGGGTTCCGCGGTAGAGAAGGTTGCCACCGAATTCCCGAACACCCAGTTCACCATCATCGACATGGTGGTCGACAAGCCGAACGTCCAGTCCCTCATCTTCAAGGAGCATGAAGGTTCCTTCCTGGTGGGTGCCCTGGCGGCCATCGCCTCCAAGACCGGCAAGGTCGGCTTCGTGGGCGGCATGGACATCCCGCTGATCCGCAAGTTCCAGTGCGGCTATGAGCAAGGCGCCAAGTACATCAATCCGAAGATCGACGTCTATCAGAACATGACCGGCTCCACCCCGGCAGCCTTCGCCGACCCGGCCAAGGGTGCAGAACTGGCCAAGTCCCAGTTCGCCAAGGGCGCCGATGTGGTCTATGCCGCCGCCGGTGGCACCGGGATCGGTGTCTATCAGGCTGCCAAGGACGAAGGCAAGCTGGCCATCGGTGTGGATTCCAACCAGAACCACCTGCAACCGGGCACCATGCTGACCTCCATGGTCAAGTCCGTGGGTCTGGCCGCATACAAGAGCTGGGATGACGCCGCCAAGGGCAGCTGGAAGCCGGGTATCCAGTCCCTGGGTCTGGCCGAAGGCGGTGTTGACTGGGCGCTGGACGAGAACAACGCCAAGCTGATCACCCCGGAGATGAAGGCCAAGGTCGAAGCCATCAAGGCCGACATCATCGCCGGCAAGATCAAGGTGCACGACTACATGAGCGACAACTCCTGTAAGTACTGATCCTGCAAGTACTGAGTCTCTGCTACGACTCTCAATCCAGACCGGCCCGTACGGGCCGGTTTTTAGTCTCTACTTCATGACCCGCAAGGACTGCATCATGGACCAGACAGATCGCTATGCCATCGAATTAAGAGGTATCGATAAGCGCTTTGGCGACGTGTACGCCAACAAGCAGATCGACCTTCAGGTTCGTAAAGGCAGCATTCACGGCATCGTCGGCGAAAATGGCGCCGGCAAGTCGACCCTGATGAGCATCATTTACGGTTTCTACCACGCCGACAAAGGCGAGATGCTGATCGACGGTAACCCCTTCAAACCCCATGGCTCCCAAGATGCGATTGCCGCCGGGGTGGGCATGGTGCACCAGCACTTCATGCTGGTGAACAACTTTACCGTATTGGAAAACGTCATCCTGGGGGCCGAGAACGGCTGGCGCCTGGGCAAGAGCCTGGCGGCCGCCGAGAAGCTGCTGGGCGAGCTGGCACGGGACTATGGTCTCGAGGTGCCGCTGCACGAGAAGGTCGAGGATCTGCCGGTGGGCCTGCAACAGCGGGTCGAGATCCTCAAGGCGCTCTATCGCGGTGCCCGCATCCTGATCCTCGACGAGCCCACCGGGGTACTGACCCCGCAAGAGGCGGATCACCTGTTCGAGGTGCTGAAAAAGCTGCGGGATCAGGGGGCGACCGTCATCCTCATCACCCACAAGCTGCGGGAGATCCTGGCCATCACGGATCAGGTCTCCATCATGCGCCGGGGTGAAATGGTGGCTCACGTCGCCACCAAGGATACCGACAAGGAGCAGCTCGCCGAGCTGATGGTGGGCCGCAAGGTGCGCCTCAAGGTCGACAAGGGCACCGCCCAGCCGGGCGAGGCCAAGCTCAAGGTCGAGGGCCTCTCTTACGTCGATGACGCCGGGGTGGAACGGGTCAAATCCGTCAGCTTCGAGGTGCGGGCGGGGGAAGTGGTCGGCATCGCCGGGGTCTCCGGCAACGGCCAGTCCGAGCTGCTCAGCATGCTCGGCGGCATCCTCAAGCCCAGCAAGGGCGGCTTCACCATCGCCGGGGCGCAGCGCCACGAGGTGAGCCAGAGCCACCCGGCCGACCCGGAGCAGGTGCGCAACTTCGGCCTCGGCCACATCCCGGAAGACAGGCACAAGATGGGGCTCATCAACCGCTTCGAGGCGAAAGAGGCCTTCATCCTCGGTTATCACCGCCGTGCCCAGTACAACAAGGGCTGGCTGCAGGACAAGGAGGCGATCCGCCAGGATTGCCAGGCCAAGATGGACAAGTGGGACGTGCGCCCGCCGAGCCCGGAGCACAAGACCGCCAACTTCTCCGGCGGCAACCAGCAGAAGCTGGTGATCGCCCGGGAAGTGGAGCAGGACCCGGATGTGCTGCTGGTCGGCCAGCCGACCCGGGGTGTCGACATCGGCGCCATCGAGTACATCCACCAGCAGATCATCGCCATGCGCGACAAGGGCAAGGCGGTGCTGCTGGTGTCGGTGGAGCTGGACGAGATCATGAGCCTCTCCGACCGCATTCTGGTCATCGCCGATGGCCGCATCGTCGGCGAGCTGGACGGCGCCAGGGCGGATGAACGCACCATCGGCCTGATGATGGCGAACATAGTTCCTGACGACGTGGCGGCAAGCCAATCACAAGGAGCCACATCATGAAGGTCACAACCACTTGTAACGGATTCGGCCTGATGATGGTCAACACACCAGTCCCCGACGATATCAAGGAGGCCCATTCATGAGCCAAGCACGTGTTCCTGCCTGGATATCCGTGGGCGTGCTGCCCGCAGTCAATATCCTGCTGGCCTTCCTGGTGTCGGCCATCCTGTTCTATTACCTCGACATCAGCCCCATCGAGGCAGCCGAAATCATGTGGTACGGCGCCTTCGGCACCGGCGAGGGGATAGGTTTCACCCTCTACTACGCCACCGGTTTCATCTTCACCGGTCTGGCGGTGGCGGTGGCCTTCCACGCCGGCCTGTTCAACATCGGCGGTGAAGGGCAGGCCTATATCGGCGGCCTCGGGGTCGGTCTGGTTTGTCTGCTGCTCGGGGACGTGCTGCCGTTCGCCCTGCTGCTGCCGCTCGCCATCATCGCCGGCGGCCTGTTCGGCGCGGCCTGGGCCTTCATCCCGGCCTGGCTGCAAGCCAAGCGGGGCAGCCACATCGTCATCACCACCATCATGTTCAACTTCATCGCCGCCTCCCTGATGGCCTACCTCTTGGTCGACGTCTTCAAGCCGCCAGGATCCATGGCGACCGAGAGCAAGGTGTTCGCCGTGGCGAGCTGGCTGCCGAAGATGAGCGAGCTGCTGGCGGCGGTCGGCGTGACGGTGCCGAACAGCCCGCTCAATATCAGCTTCTTCTGGGCGCTGATCTGTGCGGCCCTGGTGTGGGTCTTCATCTGGCATACCCGCTGGGGCTACGAGATCCGCTCCGTGGGCGCAAGCCAGAGTGCCTCCGCCTATGCGGGCATCTCCTACCCCAAGGTGGTGATCCTGGCCATGGTGATCTCCGGCATGTTGGCGGGCTTTTTCGCCCTCAACGTGCTGCAGGGTGAGCTGCACCAGATCAAGCTCAACTTCGTGGAAGGCTTCGGCTTCACCGGCATCGCGGTGGCCCTGATGGGTCGCAACCACCCGGTCGGCGTCATCATCGCCAGCCTGCTGTTCGGCTTCCTCTACCAGGGCGGCGCCGAGCTCAGCTTCGAGTTCGGGGTGGACCGCAACATCGTCGTGGTGCTGCAGGGTCTGGTGATCCTGTTCTGCGGCGCCCTGGAACACATGCTGCGCCCGCGCATCGAGCAGGCCTATCTGGCCTTTGCCAACCGCCCGGCCGCCCAAGTGAAAGGAGCCTGATCATGTTCGAAATGTTGATCCTGATGCTGGACGCCACCATCCGCACCGCGCCGCCGCTCATTCTTGCCGCTATGGCCGGGATGTTTTGTGAACGCTCCGGGGTGGTCAACATCGCCCTGGAGGGCAAGCTGCTGGCCTCCGCCTTCGCCAGTGCGGCGGCCGCCGCCGTCACCGGTTCCGCCTGGATTGGGCTGGGGGTCGGGGTGGGGATCTCCATCCTGTTCGCCCTGCTGCACGGCTTCGCCACCATCACCCACCGGGGTGATCAGGTGGTGAGCGGCATGGCCATCAACATCCTGGCGGCCGGTCTCACCGTGACCCTGGGGCGCTACTGGTTCGATCAGGGGGGCCAGACCCCGGCGCTCTCCGGCGCGGCGCGCTTCGCCCCCATCGACCTGCCCTATGCCAAGGAGCTCTATGACGTGCCCGTCATCGGCCAGCTCTACAGCGAGCTCTTGAGCGGTCACTCCCTGCTGGAGTACGTGGCCTTCGCCGCCGTGCCCCTGGCCTGGTGGGTGCTGTTCCGCACCCGCTTCGGCCTGCGGCTGCGGGCGGTGGGCGAGGCTCCGGCCGCGGTGGATACAGCCGGTATCTCCGTGGTGCGCATGCGTTACACCGCCCTCATCATCGGCGGCCTGCTGGCGGGGATCGGGGGCACCTATCTGGCGGTGGCCCAGACCGCCCAGTTCATCCCCAACATGAGCGCGGGCAAGGGCTTCATGGCGCTGGCGGCCCTGGTGTTCGGCAAGTGGCGCCCCTGGAACGCCATGGCGGCCTGTCTGCTGTTCGGCTTCCTCGACGCGGTCGCCATCCGGCTGCAAGGGGTCAGCATCGGCGATTTCCCGATCCCGGTGCAGGCCATCGAGGCGCTGCCCTACATCCTGACGGTCTTCCTGCTGGCCGGTTTCATCGGCAAGGCGGTGGCCCCCAAGGCCCTCGGCACCCCCTACGTCAAGGAGCGGGAATAGCCCCGCCCTTCATGCCATGCAAAAGGCCCGCACATGCGGGCCTTTTCTTTTTCGGGCGACGGCTCAGCCGATGGGGCGCACCAGGGCGGGTTGATGGGGATCACTGAGGCGCTCGGCCAGATAGTCCACCAGCAGCCGCACCTTGGGGGAGAGGTGGCGGTTGTGGGGATAGAGGGCCCAGATCCCCTCCTCGGGGGCCCGCAGCTCCGGCAGCAGCTCGATGAGCTCCCCCCGGGCGAGGTGGTCGCTCACGTAGTAGTCCGGCAACTGGATGATGCCGATCCCCTTGATGGCCGCATCCAGCAGGGCGTGGCCGCTGTTGCACTGAAGCAGACCGCGTACCCGCACGCTGTGGGGTTTACCGTTCAGGGTGAAGTGCCACTCGTCCCCGTTGCCCACCAGGCAGGTGTGACGGGCCAGCTCCGAGAGACTGTTGGGCATGCCGTGGCGGGCGGTGTAGGCGGGGGAGGCGCACACATAGGGTACCCGCTGCGCCAGCTTGCGGGCCACCAGGGTCGAATCCTTGAGGTGGCCGAGGCGGATCGCCAGATCGAACCCCTCGTGCACCAGATCCAGCAACTGGTTGGTGAGGTTGAGGGTCACCTCCAGCTGGGGGAAGCGCACCATGAAGTCGTTCACCAGGGGGGCGATGCGGCTCTCGCCGTAGGAGACCGGGGCCGTGATGCGCAAGGAGCCCTGGGGCACCGCCTGATGGCGTCCCACCGCCAGCTCCGCCTCGTAGAGGTTGTCCAGCAGCTGGCGGCAGTGGCGAAAATAGATCTCCCCGAGTTCGGTGAGACGCACCTGGCGGGTGGTGCGCAACAGCAGCTTGGCCTGCAGCCTGTCTTCGAGCTGCGCCACCTGGCGGCTCACCTGGGCCACTGACACCCCGAGCTTGCGCGCGGCCGGGGTAAAGCCCCCCTGCTCCGCCACGCTGACAAATTCACAGACCCCTTCCCAGCCGAACATTATTACCTGTGTGTAAAAGTGATTTGATACTTAGCGTTATTATCACCAAATCGGCGGGAAACTACACTGGATCTCCGAACTCATTTCCGTTCATCCAACCACTACGAGGACGTCATTCATGGCACAGGTTCAGAGCATCAAGTGTAAAGCCGCCATCGCCTGGGGACCGGGTCAGCCCCTCTCCATCGAAGAGGTCGAGGTCATGCCGCCCCAGGCCGGCGAGGTGCGGGTGCGCATCGTCGCGACCGGCGTCTGCCACACCGATGCCTTCACCCTCTCCGGTGAAGATCCGGAAGGGGTCTTCCCCTGCATCCTGGGCCATGAAGGGGGCGGTATCGTCGAGTCCGTCGGCGAGGGCGTCACCAGCGTCAAGGTCGGCGATCACGTGATCCCGCTCTACACCCCCGAGTGCGGCGAGTGCAAGTTCTGCAAATCCGGCAAGACCAACCTGTGCCAGAAGATCCGCGCCACCCAGGGCAAGGGGCTGATGCCGGACGGCACCACCCGCTTCTCCAAGGACGGCCAGCCCATCTACCACTACATGGGCACCTCTACCTTCAGCGAATACACGGTACTGCCCGAGATCTCCATCGCCAAGGTGGATCCGGCCGCCCCGCTGGAAGAGGTCTGCCTGCTGGGCTGCGGCGTCACCACCGGCATCGGCGCCGTGATGAACACCGCCAAGGTGAAAGAGGGTGAGAGCGTCGCCATCTTCGGGCTGGGGGGCATCGGCCTCTCCGCCATCATAGGCGCGCGCCTGGCCAAGGCCGGCCGCATCATCGCCATCGACATCAACGAGAGCAAGTTCGAACTGGCCCGCAAGCTGGGCGCCACCGACTGCATCAACCCGAACACGTTCGACAAGCCCATCCAGGAGGTGATCGTCGAGATGACCGACGGCGGCGTCGACTTCTCCTTCGAGTGCATCGGCAACGTCAAGGTGATGCGCGCGGCACTGGAGTGCTGCCACAAGGGATGGGGCGAATCCGTCATCATCGGCGTGGCCGGTGCGGGCCAGGAGATCAGCACCCGTCCGTTCCAGCTGGTCACCGGCCGGGTGTGGCGCGGCAGCGCCTTCGGGGGCGTGCGCGGTCGCAGCGAGCTGCCGAGCTACGTACAGCGCTACATGCAGGGTGAGTTCAAGCTGGACGACTTCATCACCCACACCATGCCCCTCGAGCAGATCAACGAGGCGTTCGATCTGATGCACGAAGGCAAGAGCATCCGCACCGTCATCCACTACTGATCCCATGAGCGCCCCGCCCATCGATGCATGGGCGGGGCAAGGAGTCCTTACATGAATCTGGACATCATCAGCAGCAACAAGAGCTTCGGCGGCTGGCACAAGCAGTATCGCCACCGCTCCAATGTGCTGGGGTGCGAGATGCGCTTCGCCATCTACCTGCCGCCCCAGGCCCTCACCGGCCAGAAAGTGCCGGTGCTCTACTGGCTCTCCGGTCTCACCTGCACCGACGAGAACTTCATGCAAAAAGCCGGGGCCCAGCGCATCGCCGCCGAGCTCGGCATCGCTCTGGTGGCGCCGGACACCAGCCCCCGCGGTGAAGGGGTGGCGGACGATCCCGGCTATGACCTCGGCATGGGGGCGGGTTTCTACGTCAACGCCACCCAGACCCCCTGGCGGGATCACTACCAGATGTACGATTACGTCACCCGGGAGCTGCCCGAGCTCATCGAGACCCACTTCCCGGTCTCGACGAAGCGCGCCATCAGCGGCCACTCCATGGGAGGCCACGGCGCCCTCATCGCCGCCCTGCGCGAGCCGGGTCGCTACCGCTCGGTGTCGGCCTTCAGCCCCATCAGCCACCCGAGCCGCTGCCCCTGGGGCCAGAAGGCCCTCGGCGCCTACCTCGGCAACAACCCCCTGCTGTGGCAGGAGTGGGATACCTGCCAGCTGCTGCGCCACCACGACAGCCCGCCCCTGCCGACCCTGGTGGACGTGGGGCTGGACGACCCCTTCCTGGCGGAGCAGCTCGGCATCGACACCCTGGCCGAAGTGGCCGCCACCCGGGCGTGGCCCCTGACGCTCAACCGCCATGCCGGCTACGACCACAGCTATTACTTCGTGGCGAGCTTCATCGAGGCGCACCTGCGCTTTCACGCCAACCACCTGGGCGAACCGGCCTGAGGCTGACCCGCTCGTGGCCGCCCCCCGTCAGCGGGCGGCCATTCACCCGGAAACAGGAGACAAGGATGCCTCTCTTCACCACATTGCTGGCCATGCCGGACCAGTTCGAGCGGCTGCTGGCACAGGTCCCCACCGACCGTCTGGACTGGGAACCCGCCAACTGGGCCGGGATCCCCTCCGAGCGTTTCAGTGCCAGGGGGCACCTCTGCCACCTGCTGGACATCGAAGTGCTGGGCTATCAGGTGCGGTTTCGTCGCACCCTGGCGGAAAGCCTGCCGGAGCTCGCCTCCCTCGATGGCTATCAGCTGGCGCTGGACCATGATTACCCCTCGCAGGATCCCGCCGCGCAGCTGGAGCGCTTTCGTACCGCTCGCCTGCAGACCGTCGAATGGCTGAAGACGGTACCGTCCGACGCCTGGCAGCGCCGCGCCCGCTATGGCGGCTATGGGGAGGTGACCCTGGACGGTCTGGTGCGCCTGCTCGTCAGCCATGACCACCAGCACCTCGCCGGCATGCAGTGGCTGCTGATGCGCCTGAACGCCGATCTGGGCCTCTCACTCCCCCTCGAGTGAGGTGTCGTCCCACGATGTCGCATCCTGCAAAAAAGGCCCCGAGGGGCCTTTTTCATTGTTGCGGTGATGGGATCAGCTCCCCAACCGGCTCACCTGACCCGAGCCCGCGATCTCGCTGGTCAGCGCTGGGCTGCCCCAGTAGTTGACCGCACCGGCACCGGCGATCTCTATCTTGAGCCGCGACCGGGCCCGCACCTCGACCTCGCCACTGCCGGCGATGCTCACCTCGACCTCCTCGCTGGCGAGCCCGGCCCCCTTGACGCCACCGGCGCCGGCGATGTTCAGCGCCATCACCCGGGCGGAGCCCTGCCCCAGATCCAGGTTGCCCAGCCCGGCGATGTTGCCCTCCAGCCGATCCAGCGTCAGCCCGCTGGCGACGATGTCCCCCGTGCCCGCCAGGGAGAGCACCAGATCATCCCCCTTGAAGTCGCGCAAGGCGCCGTTGCCAACCCCCGCCAGTGCCAACTCGTGCAGCGTCGGCAGGGTGATGGTGATCTCCAGCGGCTGGGTGGGGTCGAGCCGGTAGCCATCCTTGACCTCGATCTCCAGCTTCTCCCCCTTCTCGGTGAGCACCAGATAGGGCAGCAGGTTGGCCTCCCCCTTGACCCTGAGGGTGTGGCTCTCTCCCGCCACCAGGTACAGGTTGGCGGGCACGCCCGCCAGCACCCGGGTCACCTCATGCCCCAGGGGATGCTGCTGCTCCACCACGGCCCCCTCCCCGCGCACCTTGACGTCATCCTGCCAGCTGCATCCGGTCAGTCCCAGGGCCAGCACCACTCCCAGCATCCATTTCATCCCGCTACTCCTCGTTTCCTCTTTGCCGCACGGCGCGGCAGGTGAGTGGCAATCAGCAAACCCTGTGCCATATGGCTAACATCATGATTTATCTATCCATTTCAATATTTCGAGGCTCGAAGGGTCCATAACAAAGAGCCATTCAGACCACAATCTGGTCAATCTGACCACACCCGAAGGGGGGTGTTGACCCATTTTTTTGGTTGCCGCCCCGGTTCGTTGAGCCAATAGTGATACCTGGTGCGTATAGAGCACTCCATCGCTGCTTCACCCGCCAGAATCAACAAGGAGTCAGAGCGTGACCCAAGCCAGCCACCCATTCGTCCATCCGGGCCTGCCTGCCCCCACCCGCACCCCGCTGCTGACCGGCGACGATCCCGACCACAAGCGCCGCGAGCTGCTCGCCTACTTCTGCCAGACCTTCGATCTCTACGACTCGCTGTTCGACTGCCTGGCCGACGAGCGGGCCTGGTTCAACAAGGCGATCCCCCTGCGCCACCCACTCATCTTCTACTACGGCCATACCGCCGCCTTCTTCGTCAACAAGCTGCTGGCGGCCCGTCTCATCGAGAGTCGGCTCGACCCCCGCATCGAGGCCCTGGTCGCCATCGGGGTGGACGAGATGAGCTGGGACGATCTGGACGAAACCCACTACGACTGGCCCACGGTGGCCGAGCTGCGCGACTATCGGGGCCGGGTGCGCGCCCTGGTGTGTGATTTCATCGAGCGGATGCCAATCGAGCTGCCCATCCATTGGCAGAGCCCGGCCTGGGTCATCCTGATGGGGATAGAGCACGAGCGCATCCACCTCGAGACCTCCAGCGTGCTGATCCGCCAGCTGCCGCTGGCCTGGGTGCGCAGCCAGCCCCAGTGGCCGGTCTGCCCCGAGGCGCGCCACGATCTCGCCGCCGTCCCCGTCAACACCCTGCTGCCGGTGGCCGGCGGCCAGGTGCGGCTCGGCAAACAGGACGCCACCTACGGCTGGGACAACGAATACGGCAAGCGCCACATCGAGCTGGCCCCCTTCCAGGCCAGCCGCATGCTGGTGAGCAACGCCGAGTACCTGGCCTTCGTGCAGGCGGGCGGATATGAAGCGCCCGCCTGGTGGGACGACGAGGGCCGGGGCTGGCGCCAGTATGCCAACGCCCGCATGCCCACCTTCTGGGTCGGCGATCCCAATGAACCCGAGCAGTTGCAACTGCGGCTGATGACCGAGCAGGTCCCCATGCCCTGGGACTGGCCGGTGGAGGTGAACCAGCTGGAGGCCGCCGCCTTCTGCCGCTGGAAGGCGGATCAGACCGGCCTGCCCGTCCAGTTGCCAAGCGAGGGGGAGTGGATGCTGCTGCGGGAGCAACTGGCCGGCGATCAGCCCGACTGGATGGAGGCCCCCGGCAACATCAATCTGGCCCGCTTCGCCTCCTCCTGTCCGGTGGATGCCTGCCCCCAGGGCAGCTTCTTCGATCTGGTGGGCAACGTCTGGCAGTGGACCAGCACCGCCATCGACGGCTTCGAGGGGTTCAAGGTGCATCCCCTCTACGACGACTTCTCCACCCCCACCTTCGACGGCAAACACACCCTCATCAAGGGCGGGAGCTGGATCAGCACCGGCAACGAGGCGCTCAAGTCCTCCCGCTACGCCTTCCGTCGCCACTTCTTCCAGCACGCGGGCTTCCGCTACCTGGTCTCACGCTATCAGGAGCCCATCATCGTGAATCCTTATGAAACCGACACGCTCGTCGCTCAGTACCTCGACTTCCAGTACGGCCCGAGCCACTTCGGGGTCGCCAACTACGCCGAGGCTCTGGCCGGTCTTGCCAGCGAGCTCTGCGGCCGCCATGAGCGGGCGCTGGATATCGGCTGCGCCACCGGCCGCGCCAGCTTCGAACTGGCTCGCCGCTTCGCCCACGTGGACGGGGTGGACTACTCGGCCCGCTTCATCGACGTGGCCCTGACCCTGGCAAGACAGGACAGCTTCCGCTATGCGGTGCCGGTGGAAGGGGATCTGGTGGAATATTGCGAGGCGCGCCTCTCCCGCCACGAGCTTGGTCGCGAGCAGAGCGAGCGGGTCCACTTCAGCCAGGGGGATGCCTGCAACCTCAAGCCCAGATACGGCGACTACGATCTGGTGCTCGCCTCCAACCTCATCGACCGGCTGCGGGAGCCCGCCCGCTTCCTGCGGGACATTGCTCCGCGCCTTCGCAGCGGCGGCCTGCTGGTGCTCACCAGCCCCTACACCTGGCTGACCGACTACACCCCCAAGGCCAACTGGCTCGGCGGCATCCGGGAAAACGGCGAGGCCCTCGGCACCTATCAGGCGCTGCAACGGCTGCTGGCGGAGGAGTTCGAGGAGCACATGCCCCCGAGGGACGTCCCCTTCGTCATCCGCGAGACCGCCCGCAAGTACCAGCACACGGTGGCTCAGCTCACCGTCTGGCGCAAACGCTGACGACGCGGCAAACGAAAGAGGGAGGCCCATGGCCTCCCTCTTCTTTATCCAGACGACTTACCCCTCCTGTACCTGGGGCACCGCCTCCTGCTCGCGGTAGCGGCGGGCCAGCACGGCGCACACCATCAGCTGGATCTGGTGGAAGATCATCAGGGGCAGCACCATGACCCCGACACTGGCGGCGGGGAACATGACGTTGGCCATGGGCACCCCGTTGGCCAGGCTCTTCTTGGAGCCGCAGAAGACGATGGTGATCTCGTCCGCCTTGTCGAAACCGAGGCGACGGCTGATCCAGACGTTCCACCCCAGCACCAGCGCCAGCAGCACGCAACTCAGCATCACGATGCTGGCGAGATCGTACCAGCCGACCTGGTGCCAGATCCCCTGCACCACCGCCTCGCTGAAGGCCACATAGACCACCAGCAGGATAGAGCTCTGGTCCAGCTTGCCGATGAGCGGTCGATGGCTGTCAACCCAGCCACCGATGAGGGGGCGCGACAGGTGGCCCACCACGAAGGGCAGCATCAGCTGCACCATGATGGCCTGAATGGAGTGCCAGGTATCGACCCCCTCCCCCTGCACATTGATCATCAGCCCCACCAGCACCGGCGAGAGGAAGATGCCGAGGATGCTGGAGGCCGAGGCGCTGCACACCGCCGCCGACACATTGCCCCCCGCCATGGAGGTGAAGGCAATGGCCGATTGCACGGTGGCGGGCAGGGCGCACAGGTAGAGGAAGCCGAGATAGATAGCCGGGCTCAGCCACTGGGGCACCAGGGGCGTGAGCAGCAGCCCCAGCAGCGGGAAGAGCAGGAAGGTGCTCGCCATCACCACCAGGTGCAGCCGCCAGTGGCCGAGGCCCGCCAGCAGGTTCTGGCGCGACAGCTTGGCACCATGCATGAAGAAGAGCAGCGCCACCGCCAGCTTGGTCAGCAGACCAAACCAGACGGCCACCTGCCCCTCGCAGGGGAAGAAGGAGGCCAGCGCGACCACCACAATCAGTACAGAGGTAAAGGGATCCAGACGCACGGGGAGTCTCCAGAGAAAGCGCGTCCCGCACGGGATGGGGACGACAGGGCACGGGGAAGGCGTCATCAGACTGCGACCCCGGATACGAAGGGACAAGCTTACCCCGAACACCCTGTGGTGCAAAGTTGAGCGGCAGCCTCATTTGTTTCATTTTGTTAAACGATAACGCACATTCTCACAGCAAAACTAAACGAGTTTGCCCCTCCGGCCCCGGATCCGGCCAACAAAAAACGGGCGACCAAGGCCGCCCGTCTCCTGTTTGCCACATGCCGGTCAGCGCTGGCTGGCCAGGGTGCCGCTGCCCGCTTTCTTCTCGTTGCCACCTGACTTGCGGGCCTGGCGCTTCTCGAAGCGGGAGATCCACCAGTAGGCCAGCGCCGAGAAGACCGCCGTCATGAAGACGTTGATGAAGAAGGCGCGCACCAGATCCACCCCGGCCGGGAAGGCGGAGGCGCTCATGCTCACCACGAAGATGGCGATCAGCACCGACACCACCGCCATCCCGAAGGTGCGCGACCCCATGCGGAACTCGCGGGGGGTGTCGTCATGTTTCCAGCGGAACACGAAGTAGGCCACCATGATGAAGATCGGCGGCAGCATGGCGGTACCGGCGGTGAGGTTGATGGCGGTGTTCATCATCTGCTGCACCGATTCCGAGCCGAAGCCATTGACCACCAGCATCACGAACACGAAGACAAACTGCCACCAGGCGGCGCGCACCGGCACGCCGTGCTCGTTGAGCTGGGTGGTCTTCTCGCCGTAAACCCCCTGCGGGATCTCGGAGAAGTGGATCTTCACCGGCGCCGAGGTCCACATCATCATGGAGCCGAACATGGCGATGAACAGCACCACGCCGACGAAGCGGCCCACCAGCGCCTCGGAGAGCCCGAAGTACTGGGCCATGCCGGTGAAGATCTCCACCATGCCGCCGGCATAGGTGAGGCTCTCGCGCGGCACGAACACGTTCACCAGCAGGGAACCGACCGCATACATGGCACCGATGACGATACCCGCACTGATGATCACCTTGATGAAGGACTTCTGGCCCCCCTTCACGTCATTGAGGTAGGCCGCCGCGGTCTCGGCACCACCCGCCGCCTGGAAGATCCAGCACATGATGCCCAGCGTCGCCCAGTTGACGGTGGGAGTCATCGCCTCCAGCGTGATGGGCTGGGCCGGCACATGATCCCCACTCAGAGCCATCAGGGCGCCCAGCACATAGATGGCGAACAGGGCGAAGACGCCGTAGGCCACTATTTCGGCAATCTTTCCCAGCCAGCTCGCCCCCTTGGTGGAGATGTGGGTCGCCGCTGCAAACAGCACGATGGAGATGACCGAGGTGACCATGGGGGAGAAGCTGTACTCATAGCCCAGCATGGCGTAGGAGGCGTAGGCGATGACGTTGGGCAGCAGGGAGACGAACCAGAACAGGTTCACGAACCAGTAGAGAAACGAACCCAGATAGGCCATCCGGGTGCCTAGCGGCTTTTTCAGCCAGTCGTACATCCCCGACTCGGAGTTTTTGTTGGCCGAGACGAACTCGGCAATGATGAAAACGAACGGGATGAAGTAGACGAGGGTCGCCAGCAGGAAGATGGGGGCGGAACTGAGCCCCAGCTCGATGTTGTTGTTGACGATGTTGCGCACGTTGAACACGGCGGCAAAGGTCATCGACAACAGGGCAAACTTGCCTATGGTGCCGCGTACGGATTCAGACATGGTGTCCTCCAGTGGACTCGCGCTCCCTGCGGGTAACGCTGTGACTCTGTGATGTGTTTGGCAAGGGTCTGTCGGCCCCGCGCTTTACTCTCTTGTTATGATCGGGCCGCGTGGGCGGCCTCGTTGCTGAACCGGTGCCGTCTCCCGCACCGGCTCGCAATCCCGTTCAGACGATCGGGGTGCCCGGCGCCATCGGCACCCGCGGCTGCAACAGCACGCTCTGGCTCTCGTCCGGGGTCTCGGCGCAGAGCAACATGCACTCGGAACGCTCACCGCGCATCCTGGTGGGCTTGAGGTTGGTCAGTACCACCACCTGGCTGCCCATCAGCTCCTCTTCGCTGTAGTAAGGCACCAGACTGGTGACGGTCTGCAGCGGCCGCTCGCCCCCTACGTCGATCTGGACGATGTAGAGTTTGTCGGCCCCGGGGTGGCGCACCACCTCCAGCACCTTGCCCACCTTCATCTCGACCCGTTTGAATTCGGCAAACTCGATCGTCTCGCTCATGCACTTTTCCTTTTCTGGTTCAACGGTTTGCGGGTGGCCAACGGCCACCCGGTTTGATGGGGGTCATGACGGCTGGATGACGACCTGCGCCGCTAGCTCGGCCTCTTTCGCGCGCGCCTCGGCGCTGAGGGAGGCCTCGTATCGGTTGTATTTCCACCAGGCGAAGCCGAGGAAAATCACGATCCCGCCGACGTTGTAGAAGACGATGGTCATGATGTCGGCGCCGGTCGGGAAGGTGGAGGCGAGGAAGCCCACCGAGAAGAGGACGATCAGCACCGAGACCACGGCGATGCCGGTGGAGCGCGAGCCCATCTTGAAATCCCGCGGCAGGTGGTCGAGCTTCAGCCGCAGATTGAGGTAGGCCAGCATGATGAACAGCGGCGGCAGCATGGAGGCGGCGGCGGTCATGTTGATGACGGTGTTCATCAGATCCTGCGCTGTGTTGGAGCCCAGGGTCGGGATCACCATCAGCGGCAGCACGATGAGGTACTGGATCCAGGCTGCGCGGGCGGGCACGCCGTTCTCGTTCAGCTCGACCGTCTTCTTGCCGAAGATGCCGGCCGGGATTTCGGAGAAGAAGATCTTCACCGGGGTCGCCGTCCACATCAGCAGGGAGCCGAACATGGCGGTGAAGGAGACCAGCCCGACGAAGCGATTCATCAGGATCTCCGGCAGGCCGAAATGGGCCGCCAGCCCCTCAAACACCTGCACCGAGCCGCCGGTGTATTTCAGGGTGTCGCTGTGGACGAACACGTTGATCAACAGGGATGCGATGGAGTAGAGCACGCCGATAAAGATCCCAGCGACGATGATCACCTTCACGAAGGACTTGGAGCCGCCCTTCACGTCATTGACGTAGACCGCCACCGACTCGGCGCCACCGGCTGCCATAAAGATCCAGGTAGTGATGCCGAGGAAGGCCCAGCTGAAATCGGGGACCATGGCCTCTACCGTGATGGGGTCGGCGGGCTGCACGCCGCCCACCAGAGCCGCACCTGCCAGCAGGATGTAGGAGAGGGTCAGCAGCAGCATCAGGGACGAGGTCACCGAGGTGATGGGGCCGAGCATCTTGGCGCCGTTGGTGGAGACGTAGGTGGCAAAGGCAAACAGCACCATGCTTAACGCCGTGGTCGCCACCGGAGTGAGAATGTACTCATAGCCGAGGAAGGCATAGGAGGCGTAGGCGATGACCCGCGGCAGCAAGGAGGTGAAGAAGAAGAGGTTCACGAACCAGTAGGTGTAGGCGGAGATAAAGGCCCAGCGCCCGCCGAGGGAACTCTTCACCCAGGCATACACCCCCGCTTCGGAGTTTTTATTCAGTGACACGAACTCCGCAATGATCAGGCAAAACGGAATGAAGTAGAAAATGGTGGCCAGAAAGAACATCGGGGCCGAGGCCAGACCGATCTCGATGTTGTTGTTGATGACGTTGTTGAAGCTGAATACCGCCGCGAAGGTGAGCGACAGCAGACCAAACTTGCCTATCGTATTGCGTTTGGAATCAGACATGGTGCATCTCCAGACCTGTAGTTATCTAGCGAAAGAGCGGGGCATGATGTGTAGGGTGAGCCCCGCCCTTCCGGCTTTTATCAGTGCAGAACCAGCGGCTTGTTATTTGTTCTTGAAGTAGCCGCCTTCGACGGTGACCTTGATGATCACCTTGCGCACCGGGCTGTCGCCGACGAATCGGTAGGCCTCGTCGTTCTCGAAGATCACCACCTGCCCGTTGCCGACCTGCTGGCGCTCACGCACCTCGCCTGCCAGCCACTCGCGGTCTGTGGTGTCGTCATAGGCCTGCTCGACCGCCAGCTCGCTCTTGGCTGCCCACTCCACCGTCTCTGCTCCTTCCAGGTAGTAGTGAACGTCGAAGTAGCGGCGCTGCCCCTCGAACAACGAGGTGGCTGGGCTGGCCCCCTCCTGCAAGCGGTAGGTGAGGGAGTCACCGATGGAGTGGCAGATTCCGGGCTTGAGGTTTGGCAGGTTGTTGATGGCCTCCACGCAGCGGCCCCACTTCTTGCCCTCTCGGTAGATGTTTTTGAACAGGGTCAGGTTGTCCAGGGTGATCATGCGAGGTTCCTCCCGCCGTTGATGGTGAGATCGAGCCCGGCCAGCGCAGCCGGATTGAGGTTGCCACGGGAGATGGGCAGCAGGGTCAAACCGAAGCTGAACGGCTCGAAGCGCACCCGCCAGGAGTCCAGTACCTCGGAGCCCCAGGAGTTGGAGCCGAGCCCCAGTACCTTGTGATCCAGATTGAGGGTGAGATAATCACTCGGCTCCAGCTCATTGATGTGCTGCGCCGCGTGGATATGCTCCCAGCTGTAGGGCCAGACGCTCAGGTTGATGGGGGCATCGGGTCGCACGTAGAGACCGGCGCCGTGACGGTTGGTCAGGGTCGCCCAGCGCACCTGCTGGCGGTTGCCGTTATCCTGTGGGAAGGGGTAGTGCTCCCACATCTCGCTGACGGTGCTCTGGAAGCTGTCGATCCAGTTGCTCTGGCGGCTGTCCTGATAGTTTTCGCCCGGCCCCATGCCGTAGTAGTGCACCCGGTCGAGATCCTGACGAATGCCCAGCTCGAAGCCGATCTTGGGGATGATGTCGTCATAGCCGCCGTAGGGCTGACCGGAGAGCGCAACGTGCAGCTGGCCGTTCGGGCTCAGGGTGTAGACGTAGCGGCAGCGCATACCGAAGTCGAACACCGGCGGCGCGATCAGGCTCTCCACCGTCACCTCGACCGCCTCACCCAGCTGGCGCCAGCTTAAGGTGCGGAAGTGCTCCTGCATGATCTGCAGGTGGTTCGGGTGCCACAGGCTCTCGTACTCCTGCTTGTGGTTGTCGATCATCGGCTTGAAGAAGGTGAGGCGCGGCGAGCGCTCGATGAGCTCATTGCCATCCTGCTGCCAGCTCACCAGCTTGCCGTCGAGGCGTGAGAAACGCAGGGCAAAACCGCTGCCACTTAGGGTCAGGTCAAGGCGCTCATCGGCGATATGCAACGGGGTGGCATTGGGATTGGCAAAGGGCTGCAGCTGGCGAGTCGATGCCTTCAGTTGGAACTGGTACTGACCCAGCTCGTGCTCCGCCGCGCTGTAGCGGGTGGCGGTGGCCTTGATGACCCGCAGCTGGACGAAGGTTTCCCGCCCATCGAGGAATGGCAGTTCGAGCTGCAACTCGGTGGTGGCACCGGGGGCCACCCCTTCCAACCGGATTTGCTGGCTGGCCAGCAGCTCGCCTTCGGCCTTTACCTCGACCACCAGGCGGATGTCGTCAAGATTGGAGAACCAGTAGCGGTTTTCCAGCTCAAGCCCGCCACTCGCCAGATCCAGTGCCCGCACCTTGACCGGGCAGATCACCTGCTTGTATTCGCGCAGGCCCGGCCCCGGGGTCTGATCCGGATAGATGAGGCCATCCATGCAGAAGTTGTAGTTGTTGGGGTAGTCGCCGTAGTCGCCGCCGTACTTGTAGACCGGGCGCCCCTGCTCGTCCTGATCCAGAATGCCGTGATCGCACCACTCCCAGATGTAGTGGCCCTGAATGTGGGGATGGCGGTCAAACACCTGCTGGTATTCGCTGAGGCCACCCGGGCCGTTGCCCATGGCGTGGGCGTATTCGCAGAGGATGCGCGGCTTCGCCATCGGGAACTCGCCGAAGCAGTTCATCTGGGAGACGCGGGAATACATGGTGCTCACCACATCCACCACCTCGGCGTCACGATCCTCTTCGTAGTGCACCAGCCGGGTCGGGTCGATCGCCTTGCAGCGCTGGTACATGGCTCTGATGTTGCAGCCGTAGCCGGACTCGTTGCCCAGCGACCAGATGATGATGGAGGGGTGGTTCTTCTGGGCGTGCACGTGGCGCTCGATCCTGTCCACGAACACCGGCTCCCAGAAGGAGTCGTCGGTGATGCGGCTGAGATCGCCGACGTTGGCAAAGCCGTGGGTCTCCACATCGGTCTCTGCCATCACGAACAGGCCGTACTGGTCGCACAGCTCGTAGAAGCGCGGGTCGTTCGGGTAGTGGGCGGTGCGCACCGAGTTGAGGTTGTGTTGCTTCATCAGCACGATATCGCGCTCCACCCGATCCATGCCGACCGCACGGCTCTTGAGGTGGTCGTTGTCGTGGCGGTTCACCCCGTGCAGCTTGAGGTAGTGGCCGTTGACATGGAAGAGCCCATCCTTGACGGTGATTTCACGCACCCCGACCCGCTGCGGGATCACCTCCAGCAGCTCACCCTGACCGTTGTAGAGGGAGAGTTGCAGCTGATAGAGGTAAGGATCTTCGGCGCTCCACAGATGGGGGTTGGCCAGATCCAGCGTGAAGCGGCAGTCACACTTGCCATCGATGGCGAGATGGTCGAGTGTGCCACTGGCGATCTCGCTGCCCTGATCCAGCAGCGACCAGACCAGGCGGTGATCACGGGCGGGCGCACCAAGATTTTCCAACTGGATATCGCAGCTCAGGGTGGCGCTCTGGCCGGCAATCTGATTGCCATCCGCCAGCGCGGTGCGGATGAAGAAGTCCTGCACATGGGCGGCCGGTTTGCCCACCAGATAGACGTCGCGGAAGATCCCCGCCATCCACCACATGTCCTGATCTTCGATATAGGTGGAGTCCGCCCACTGCATCACCCGCACCGACAGCAGGTTCTCGCCGATGTTGGCGTAGGCGCTGATGTCGAACTCAGCGGTGAGGCGGCTCCCCTTGCTGAAGCCGACGTAGTGGCCGTTTACATAGACCTCGAAGTAGGTCTCCACCCCGTCGAACTTGATGATCACCTGCTCGCCTTCCCAGGCCGGGCTCAGCGTGAAGCTGCGCTGATAGGCGCCGGTGGGGTTGTTGGTCGGCACGAAGGGCACATCGATGGGGAAGGGAAAACCCTCGTCGGTGTACTGCAGCTGACCATGTCCTTCCATCTGCCACATGTTGGGCACGGTGATCTGGCCCCACTCGCTCATGGGGCTGTGATAGAAGGCCTCCGGCACCTGCAGGGGATGGTCGAAGTAGTGGAACTGCCACTGGCCGCTCAGGCTCAGAAAACGGCGGCTCAGCTCGCGCTGCATGGTGGCCGCCAGCCCGTGGTCGGCATAAGAGAAGAAGTAGGCTCGCGGGGCCAGCCTGTTTTCACCAACGAATTGGACGTTTTCCCAGTTATTCACATGTCCTCCCGGAACAAGGCAACGTTAACTGGGTAAACTCTAGATAAACATTTACTAAATATCAGTTTTAGATCGGTAAAGTTTTAACCTGATCACAGTGAGTGGATGGTTTTGTGAGCGAGATCAGAAGCGGGAGACAAAGGAGGGCAAGGTATAGATGAGTGGCATGGATGTTGATAACAGCAGGCCATGATGTAATTAAATTAACTATAAAACAATATGATATGAGTTTATTAGAAGATATGGGAAAGCGGTTTACTTGGGAGAGATGTCGCACCACCGCAAGGTGGTGCGACTAAAAACAGAGGTATTTTACTAAAACTATCGTGTAGTACCGCGCAGAGTCAATTTGCTCGGTACCAGCACCCGCAGCGGAATGTCCCGCTCGTCACGCAGCCGTTCAACCAGCAGATTGACCCCCTGGGAGCCCATCAACTCGGAGTGGATCCGCACCGTGGAGAGGGGCGGAAAGGTGAACTTGGCGGTCGGGATATCGTTGACGCTGATAAGCTCGATCTGCTGGGGAATCGCCAGTCCCTTCTCGTGAATGGCACGCAGCACGCCGATGGCGATGGAGTCGGAGGCAACGAACAGCGCCCTGGGCCAGTCGCCAGCCAGCATCTCCTTCGCCAGCTTGTAGCCGGAAGCGCTGGAGAAGTCTCCGCGATAGAGGTCGCTCTCCTGCACCACGCCAAGCCGCTGGCCATAATCGCGAAAGGCGAGTTCCCGCAGATCCGGGCCATCATCCTGGCCACCGATATAGCCGATGCGCTGATGGCCCTCGGCGATGAAGAAGTCCACTACCTGCTGGCTGATGAGTGCCAGATCCACGTCAATCGAGTCAAAATCGCCCTGAGAGCGGCAATCCACGAACACCAGCTGGGCAGACAGGCCGCGCAGCACGGCCAGCCGTTCTTCCGGCAGATGGCCGATGACCAGGATGCCATCGACGGCAGAGAGCTCACGCCCCTCGGCACCGTTGTAGCAGTGGGCCAGCTCGATGTTGAGGCGGGTGCACTGGGTCTCGATGCCGTAGCGGATAGCGAGGTAATAGGGATCGTTGACCTCGGTGCTCTGGGGATAGGCGTAGACAGCCAGGAGCTGCAGCTTGCTCTTGTGCACCCCTTTGCGGGCGCTGCTGGTCTTGTACTCCAGCCGCTCTGCAATCTCGAAGATCTTCTGCCTGGTCTCGTCCTTGACGCTCAGGCTGGGATCCTCGTTCAGCACACGGGATACGGTAGCAAGCGATACCCCCGCCTCCTGTGCAATTTCCTTCAACGTAGCCATCAATACCTCGCAGGCAGCATCACGTGTTCATCGGGCAACGGCTAAAGAGTAACGAGCAATCCCTTGATAGCCCAGCATTTTTACTGAAATAGAAGCAGGGAATTGCGGCGGGAGGACAGAAATGCAAAAAGGCCTCCCGTATGGGAGGCCTCTTCTGAATAGGTGCCTGACAGTGTCCTACTCTCGCATGGCGAATGCCACACTACCATCGGCGCTACCGCGTTTCACTTCTGAGTTCGGCATGGGATCAGGTGGTTCCACGGCGCTATTGCCGTCAGGCAAAAGCTGTACTGCTTGAAAATGGTGCTGATACCCAGAATCGAACTGGGGACCTCATCCTTACCAAGGATGCGCTCTACCGACTGAGCCATATCAGCACACTAACCGGTAAAGACCACGCTCAATGCGTAATCTAAAATTGGGTGCCTGGCAGTGTCCTACTCTCGCATGGCGAATGCCACACTACCATCGGCGCTACAGCGTTTCACTTCTGAGTTCGGCATGGGGTCAGGTGGTTCCACTGCGCTATTGCCGCCAGGCAAAAATCTTCAATCTGAAAAAGCTGATTTAGTTATTCGTTCTCGGTATCTGCTACAAGTCTCTGAACACTTCTTGGGTGTTGTATGGTTAAGCCTCACGGGTAATTAGTATGGGTTAGCTCAACGTATCGCTACGCTTACACACCCCACCTATCAACGTTGTGGTCTCCAACGGCCCTTTAGGACCCTCAAGGGGTCAGGGATGACTCATCTCAGGGCTCGCTTCCCGCTTAGATGCTTTCAGCGGTTATCGATTCCGAACTTAGCTACCGGGCAGTGCCACTGGCGTGACAACCCGAACACCAGAGGTTCGTTCACTCCGGTCCTCTCGTACTAGGAGCAACTCCCTTCAATCATCCAACGCCCACGGCAGATAGGGACCGAACTGTCTCACGACGTTCTGAACCCAGCTCGCGTACCACTTTAAATGGCGAACAGCCATACCCTTGGGACCGACTTCAGCCCCAGGATGTGATGAGCCGACATCGAGGTGCCAAACACCGCCGTCGATATGAACTCTTGGGCGGTATCAGCCTGTTATCCCCGGAGTACCTTTTATCCGTTGAGCGATGGCCCTTCCATTCAGAACCACCGGATCACTATGACCTACTTTCGTACCTGCTCGACCTGTCCGTCTCGCAGTTAAGCTGGCTTATGCCATTGCACTAACCTCCTGATGTCCGACCAGGATTAGCCAACCTTCGTGCTCCTCCGTTACTCTTTGGGAGGAGACCGCCCCAGTCAAACTACCCACCAGGCACTGTCCGCGAGCCCGATTCAGGGCCCTGCGTTAGAACATCAAACATACAAGGGTGGTATTTCAAGGACGGCTCCAGCGCAACTGGCGTCACGCCTTCAAAGCCTCCCACCTATCCTACACATGTAGGTTCAATGTTCAGTGCCAAGCTGTAGTAAAGGTTCACGGGGTCTTTCCGTCTAGCCGCGGGTACACCGCATCTTCACGGCGAATTCGATTTCACTGAGTCTCGGGTGGAGACAGCATGGCCATGGTTACACCATTCGTGCAGGTCGGAACTTACCCGACAAGGAATTTCGCTACCTTAGGACCGTTATAGTTACGGCCGCCGTTTACCGGGGCTTCGATCAAGAGCTTCGCTTGCGCTAACCCCATCAATTAACCTTCCGGCACCGGGCAGGTGTCACACCCTATACGTCCACTTTCGTGTTTGCAGAGTGCTGTGTTTTTGATAAACAGTCCCAGCCATCTGGTCACTGCGACTCCCGACAGCTCCATCCGCAAGGGACTTCACCATCAAGAGCGAACCTTCTCCCGAAGTTACGGTTCTATTTTGCCTAGTTCCTTCACCCGAGTTCTCTCAAGCGCCTTGGTATTCTCTACCCGACCACCTGTGTCGGTTTGGGGTACGATGACTTGTAATCTGAAGCTTAGAGGCTTTTCCTGGAAGCAGGGCATCAATGGCTTCCGCACCGTGGTGCGTTCGTCTCGTGTCTCAGTGTTGTGTCTCCGGATTTGCCTAGAAACACCACCTACGCACTTTCACCAGGACAACCGTCGCCTGGCCCACCTAGCCTTCTCCGTCCCCCCATCGCAATTACAAGTCGTGCAGGAATATTAACCTGCTTCCCATCGATTACGCCTTTCGGCCTCACCTTAGGGGTCGACTCACCCTGCCCCGATTAACGTTGGACAGGAACCCTTGGTCTTCCGGCGAGGAGGCTTTTCACCCCCTTTATCGTTACTTACGTCAGCATTCGCACTTCTGATATCTCCAGCAT
>NZ_JAPCIS010000009.1:67393-124048 GCF_027707425.1 Aeromonas sp. QDB63 | reverse complement strand
CGTTTTGTTATCCGGTTTGAAGCCGTATGACCACTCCCTTTTGTGGGCAACTGTCAGGTGAATACCATCTCCATACAGGATATTAATCCCAAAACCTATCACCCCAACGGCGGCGTGCGTGGCGGCACCCTGCGCTTGCTGCCGGTGGACTCGAAGGCCGAGGCGACGCGTAGCAGGTTGTTGTCGTCATAGGCGCGACCGGCGAAGGTCAGGCCCACCGGCATACCGATATCGGCCATGACGCCCATGGGGACTGTCACGGTCGGCACGCCGAGATGGCGGATGGCGAGGTTGCCGTTGGCAACCCAGATGCCATTGCTCCAGGCGATATCGGCGGAGGCCGGATTCACATCCGCATCAGCCGGGGCGACGTCGGCAACGGTGGGGAACAGCACGGCGTCGAGCTTGAGCCCGTCCATCCAGTCCTCCAAATCCAGCTTGCGAGTCTTCTCCAGAGCGCGCAGGCCATCCGGCACTGTGGGGATCTCGTCAAAGCGCTTGATGCCACGCTTGGCCATATTGACGTACTCGTCCATGCCCGCCGCCAGATCGCCCTCGCGGTTCGGCAGGGTGCCCGGGTCGTGGGGGAAGATCTTCGGCCCATCGACATCGGCCAGCTTGTTGAGCTTGGGATCGCCATTGGCGCGCAGGAAGTCGTCGAACGCCCAGCCGGAGAGCTCCCACAGCTCGTCATTAAGAAACTCCGGGCTCACGATGCCGCGATTGAACACGGTCGGCGCGCCGGGTCTGTCCCCTTCGCAGTTGGAGACCAGCGGGAAGTCCACTTCGATGACTTCGGCGCCAGCGGCTTCCAGCGCCTTGCGCGCAACTTCCCAGAGGGCAATTACGGTCTCGCGGGTATGAATGCGCTGACCGGTCGGGCCGCCGATGCCGGGGTTGTCGCTGGTGCCGGCCAGTTCATCCTTGTTGATAAACATGCGCGGCACGCCGAGGCGCTTGCCCTTGAGGGCATCGGGCTTGGCAGCCAGATCCAGATAGGAAGCCGGACGCACTTCAGAGGCCTTGGGCAGCTGCACCCAGGGCTGCATGCGCCACAGATCGCCACGGGTATCAGCATCGTCGGCCACCACTACATCGAGCACTTCCAGCAGATCGGCCATGGTGCGGGCATAGGGCACCACCACATCCATGGTTGGAGTCAGCGGCCAGTTGCCGCGCACCGAGATGACGCCACGGGACGGGGTGTAGGCGCACAGGCCGTTGTTGGAAGCCGGGCCACGGCCGCTCGACCAGGTCTCTTCGGCCAGACCAAAGGCGGAGAAGCTGGCGGCGGTGGCGGTACCAGCGCCGTTGGAGGAGCCGGAAGCAAACGGCGCGGTCAGGTAGTCGGCGTTGTAGGGGCTCTCGGCACGGCCATAGACGCCGCGCTGCATGCCGCCATTGGCCATCGGCGGCATATTGGTTTTGCCAAGGCAGATGGCACCGGCGGCGCGCAAGCGCTCAACGGTAAAGGCATCGCGCTGGGCCACCAGATCCTTGAAGGCCGGGCTGCCGGAGGCGGCGGTCAGCCCCTTGACCAGATAGCTGTCTTTGGCGGTGTAGGGGATGCCGTCGAGCGGGCTCAGGGTCTCGCCACGGGCACGGCGGGCATCGGAAGCTTCGGCCTCTTTCAGCGCATCGGGATTGGCGACCACCACGGCATTGAGTTTGGTGGCAGTCTCGGGGCCGTTGTAGGCCTCGATCCGGGCCAGATAGGCCTTGACCAGTTCGACCGCTGTGGTGCGGCCTGATTCGAGCGCGGCACGCAGCTCGGCAATGGAAACCTCGGTCACTTCGATCATGGGGATCTCCTGTAAAAGGGTGACTGTTTGTCATGATGATCGCCGCATCGGCGCCTGCGACCATCACGTCATCAAGGGATAAAACCCCACTGAGTGGGGTTTTGAATACCAACCTCGGCTGGCTTGGAATCGGTTTACGACCCGTCGCGAGAGGCCGGAAGCTCAGTGAAGAGCAGCGCAGGAACCGGAGCGTATTAACATACGTGAGCCCTCGGTTTCACATAAGCGAGCAGCACATGAGCCTTGATCACGGTCTCGCAGCAGGATCGTCATCCGGTTCTTATTTGCCGGAGGGGATCTGCTGAGTAATGCAGTGGATATTGCCACCGCCCAGCAGGATCTCGCGGGCCGGTACGCCGACCACGGTGTGATCCGGGAAGATCTCTTCCAGAATGCGCTGGGCTTCGCCATCGGTGGCGGCATCCAGCAGCGGATAGACGATGCGATCGTTGGTGATGAGGAAGTTCACGTAGGAACCGGCCAGACGGCCTTCTGCCTCGCGCGGCACACCGCTGCCGCTCTCGACGCCGGTAGACTCCTCTTCAGTGCAGAACAGCGGGCCCGGCTGGGGCAGCTTCCACACTTTCAGCTTGCGACCCTTGGCATCGACCGCCGCTTCCAGCACCTTGAGGGCGGCCAGGGAGCGGGCGTACTGGGGATCGTTCTCGTCATCGGTCCAGTGCAGGGCCACTTCACCTGGGCGCACGAAGCAGCACATATTGTCGATGTGGCCGTCTGTTTCATCCATGTAGACGCCTTCGTCCAGCCAGATAAAACTGGTGACACCCAGATAGTCGCGCAGGTGAGCTTCGATCTGCTCTTTGGTCAGGTGCGGGTTGCGGTTTTCGTTGAGCAGGCACTCGGCGGTGGTCAGGCAGGTGCCTTCGCCATCCACATGGATGGAGCCCCCTTCCAGGATGAGCGGCGCGGCGTAACGATCCATGCCGTGCTGCTCCAGCATCTGTGCCGCCACTTTCTCGTCCTGATCCCAGGGGTAGTAGAGGCCGCCCTTGTGGCCGCCCCAGGCGTTGAAGCCCCAGTCCACCCCACGGCACTCGCCTGCGGCGTTGGTGACCACGGTGGGGCCAGTGTCGCGGGCCCAGCAGTCATCGCTGGCCATCTCCACCAGGGTGACGTGGGCGGGCATGATGGCACGGGCCTGCTCCATAAACTGGGCCGGCACCCCCATAAAGACCGGCGTCGCGCCACCGATGGCATCGGCCACCTTGGCGAAGGTGGCCTGGGCGAAGCGACCGGCTTCCCGCCAGTTGTCCGGGCGGAACGGCCAGATCATCCAGACGGCCTGTTGGTGAGCCCACTCGGCGGGCATGGTGAAGCCGTCGGCGGCCGGCGTGGAATTCATGGTCTTGATGCTCATCGCAAGGCTCCTTGCATGGATTGAGGCCCCCGATTTGCCTGGGAACCCTGAAAAAATAAGAGTGGGTCGCAGTGTAAGAAGTTGCGCGCCCATCCATCAAATGAATAGGATTAATTGTCCCATAAACACGGCGAATAATCCCCCCATGAAACTGCACCAGCTCGACCTCAATCTGCTGCTCGCCTTTGACGCCCTGATGACGCAAGGGAGCGTGACCCGCGCCGCCGAATCGCTCTTTATCAGCCAGCCCGCCATGAGCCACTCCCTCGGCCGGTTGCGGGCCTTTCTCGGCGACCCGCTGCTGGTGCGCACGCCCCAGGGGATGTTGCCGACTCCCCGGGCCCAGCGGCTGCATCTGGGGGTGCAGCAGGCGCTGCGGCTGCTGGAGCAGCAACTCTGGGAGGAGGACGAGTTCGCGCCGCGCCAGTCGAAGCGCCGCTTCGTGCTCTGCACCACGGATTACGTGGAATGCGTGCTGATCCCGCCCCTTATCCAGCGCCTCAGGAAGCTGGCCCCCGGCGTCACCATCGAAATCCGCATCCTGCGCGATACCCTGCCCGAAGCCGAGCTGGCGAGCGGCGAGATAGATCTAGTGCTGGGGTTTGACGAGTACATGCAGGTGCCGGGGTATCTGGGCAAGGAGACCTGGCTCACCGAACCCCTGGCCGGGCTGGTGCGCGCCACCCTGGAGCTGGAGGAGGAGCGCATCACCCTCGACCAGCTAATCGAGATGCCCCATGTGTTCCACTCGCCGCTCGGCACCTCGGAGGCGAGCCTCGACCGCTATTTGCAGAGCCTGGGCCATAACCGCACCATCTCGGTCAACAGCCAGAGCTATATGTCCGCCGCCGCCATCGTGAGCCAGAGCGACCACCTGCTGGTACTGCCCAGCATGGTGGCCGAGCTGCTCGCCAGCCACTGGCCGCTGAAAAGCCTGCCCCTGCCCGACGACGTGCCGGACTATCACCTCAACTGCGTCTGGCATCCGGTCCACGCCCAGCAACCGGCCTTGATCTGGTTGAAGGCATTGATGAAGGATCTGGTCAGCCCCGCGTAAACCCGCAGCGTCTGGCATACCAAAGCAGCATGCGCAGCAGCCGGCCCAGGTGTGGCTCAAGCATCTGATGAAAGAGCTGGTGACTCCTGAATAACCCGACGGCGTGTGACTCCCCCCCTCATCCCCAACCCTTCTCCCGCAAGGGGAGAAGGGAGCGGATCTGCGCCACTGGCAGCATCGCAAACAACCTGTCTGCTAGGGCGAAATACATCCCACCAGCACATCGACCTGTCGATTCATCAGCTCATCAGCTCATCAGTTCATCAGTTCATCAGTTCATCAGTTCATCAGTTCATCAGTTCATCAGTTCATCAGTTCATCAGTTCATCAGTTCACGATGGCCCCGAGATGACCAACAAGATGACAACTGTTACTCGATCTGTCCCCTCTCCCTCTGGGAGAGGGCCAGGGTGAGGGGACGCCACCCACTCAGTCACCAGACCGGGGAATGGCTATATCTAATAGGTTCAAACAGCTCTGGATAAGCACCATGAGAACCCATCCGTTTGCCAGGCGCATGAGGCGAGAAGCCACCCTTGCCGAACAGAAACTGTGGCTGCAATTGCGCGACCGCCGCCTGGCTGGGGTGAAATTCCGTCGCCAGATGCCCATCGGGCCCTACATTGTCGATTTCATCTCGCTTGAGCAGAGGCTGATCATCGAGGTAGATGGGTCACAGCACAACGAACCGGCCGGACGGCAACATGATGGCGCAAGAACGGCCTACCTCAATCAGCAGGGCTTTCGGGTGATCCGGGTGTGGAATAACGATGTATTGAGTCGGATAGAGGCCGTACTGGAACTTCTTTTGCTCTCTTTGCGCTGAGCACGAGCCCTCCCCTCATCCCCAGCCCTTCTACCATTCTTTTGTAAATAAGTGGGAGAAGGGAGCAAACAACCCGGCGGCGTGTGGCATCCCAGCAACAACAAAGGCTCCCGCAAGGGGAGAAGGGAGCAAACAACCCAGCGGCGTGTGGCCTCCCCCAGAAACAGCCATGGCTCCCGCAAGGGGAGAAGGGAGCAAACAACCCAGCGGCGTGTGGCATCCCCAGAAACAACCATGGCTCCCGCAAGGGGGAGAAGGGGGCAAAAACCCTGCTGCGAGGGGCATGCCCAGCAACAACAAAGGCTCCCGCGGGAGCCTTTGTTGTTTACATCTTCGCCATCACGCCCGCAGGGCGCTCATCATCCGGGCAACGACACCGGCCAGCAGAGGGCGGTCGGGGTGACACTGGGCGAAGGTGACCAGTCCCTGGATATGGACCTGCAAGAAGGCGGTCAGGGTGGGGATGTCCCCCTCTTTTGCCAGCTCTCCCTGCGCCTTTGCCAGGGCCAGCTGCCCGGCCAGATCCTGTTCCAGCTCGCCGTAGATGGCCTTGAAGCGAAGGTGCAGCTCCTCGTCCTGCTCCGCCAGCTCCATCAGGGTGCGGGTCAGCAGGCAGGAGCCCTGCAGGGCATCGTCCACCACCTGCTCGAGGAAGGCGTGCAGCCCCGCCAGCGGACTGGGCTGTGCCAGGCAGCGACGGCGCAGGGCTCCCTTCTCTGCCACATAGTGATCGACCGCCGCCAGCAGCAGGCCGCGTTTGTTGCCAAAGGCGGCATAGAGGCTGCCGGGGTGCAGGCCGGTTGCGGCCACCAGCTCCTGCATGGTGGTCTTGGCATAGCCTTTGGCGCGAAAGGCTTCCATGGCGTTTCGCAAGACGGCATCCCGATCGTATTCGGCGCTGCGCATGGGGTCTCCGGTGGCAAGGTCCCGCGGGACGGAAAAAACAGGGCGGCAAGTTTACCCCAGCCTCCCCCGTCAATCCATGTTGAATGCTTGTTCAAAAAATACTTGCACACAAACCAAAAAACGTCTTGAATGCCCGTTCAAGAATCACTCCCTCAGGACAGACGATCATGAATACCCTGTTTCAGCCCTATCGCCTCAACGACACCCTCACCCTCGCGAACCGTTTCATGATGGCCCCCCTCACCCGCTGCATGGCTGGCCCGGGTCTGGTGCCCACCGAACAGATGGCCGCCTACTACGGCCGCCGCGCCGACATCGGCCTCATCATCTCCGAAGCCACCATCATCCGTCCGGACGGGCAGGGCTACCCCAATACCCCGGGGCTCTACAGCGCCGAACAGATCGCCGGCTGGAAGAAAGTGACCAGCGCCGTGCATGCCAACGGCGGCAAGATCTTCGCCCAGCTGTGGCACGTGGGCCGTCTCTCCCACCCCTTCTTCCACCACGCCGAAGTGCTGGCCCCCTCCGCCGTCGCCCATGAGGGCACGGTGCCGCGCATGCGCGAGCTGGTCTATCAGGTACCCCGCGCCCTGACCGGGAGCGAAATCGCCCAGCTGGTCGAGGATTACGCCCAGGCCGCCGCCAACGCCATCGAAGCGGGCTTTGACGGGGTGGAGATCCACGGTGCCAACGGCTACCTCATCGATCAGTTCCTGCACCACGCCAGCAACCTGCGCACCGACAACTACGGCGGCAGCCCCGAGAACATGAGCCGCTTCGCCCTCGAGGTAGTGGATGCCATCGCCGCCCGCATTGGCGGGGATCGCACCGGCCTTCGTCTCTCCCCCGGCGCCTATGTGCACCTGGAAGGGGATGCCCGGGATCGCGCCGTGTTCGACCACCTGCTGGCCGAGCTGAACCAGCGTACTCTGGCCTATCTGCACCTGGGTATCTTCGATGACAGCCTCACCTTCGACTACCTGGACGGCCGCGCCTCCGACTACCTGCGTGCCCGCTACGACGGCCACCTGGTGGGGGTGGGCAACTACAGCGCCGAGACCGCGCTCGAGGCCATCGAGGCGGACCGCTTCGACCTCGTCGCCATCGGTCGCCCCCTCATCGCCAACCCGGACTACCTCGCCAAGGTGAAACAGGGCGACGCCCTGGTGCCCTATGCCGACACCATGCTGGCCGAGCTGGTCTAACCCTCGCCGGCACCTTGCCAGACCAAGGATGGGATCCGCGCCCCCGCGCGGGTTTCCAATGTTTGGGCCCTCTCCCGGGCCCTTTTTTCTGCCTGTCTTTCGCCCTTTTTCACGCAAATGGTTGTCATCAACAACCAAAAGATGGTATTGGTTGCGCATAACAACCAAATGCCATCACAAGGAGACAACCCCATGGATCCCCGCCCCCTGCGCGCCCTGTCGAGGGAACTGGTACGCGAACTCGGCATGCTCTCCCAGCAGTGCGGCTCGCTGGCCCTGAGCCCCCTGGAGGCCCACCTGCTCATCGAGCTGGAGAACGGTCCCGCCACCAACCAGCAGCTTGCCGAGCGCCTTCGCATCGACAAGTCCAACGCCAGCCGCCCCCTGGCCCGCCTCGCCGAGCGGGAGCTGATCGCCTGGCAACCCCACCCCTCGGACGGGCGCAGCAAGGAGGCGAGCCTCACCGAGCCGGGCAAGGCACAGCTTGAGGAGCTGCACCGGCAGATGGACGAGACCATGGCGGGGGCCCTGGCCCAGCTCTCCCCCGCCGAGTGCGAGCAGATCTGGGAGGGCATGCGGCTCTATCGCAGCGCCCTCTCCCGCGCCCGCCGCCAGCAGGGGTTCGTCATCCGCCCCATCACCCCGGCCGACAATCCCCGGATCGCCGCCGTGGTGCGCGCCGTCTCCGCCGAATACGGCCTCACCGCCGACAAGGGGTACGGGGTAGCGGATCCCAACCTCGATTTTCTCCACGAGACCTATCAGGGGGAGCGCAGCCGCTACTGGGTGATTGAGGGGCCGGACGGCACCATTCTTGGCGGGGGCGGCATAGCGCCGCTGGCGGGGGCAGCGGATGTATGCGAGCTGCAGAAGATGTACTTCCTGCCCGCCCTGCGGGGGCTGGGGCTGGGACGGCGGCTGGTGCTGCAGGCGCTGGCCGAGGCTCGCGCCCTGGGTTACCAGCGCTGCTATCTGGAGACCACCGCCGTGCTGCGGGAAGCCACCGCCCTCTATGAATCCCTGGGCTTCGAACACCTGCCGGGGCCCCTTGGCTGCACAGGCCACGACGCCTGCGAGATCTGCATGGTGCTGGCGCTCGACTAGGGAAAGTGCGAACAAGTATCCCAAGAACAAAAAATGAAAATTTTAGTCATTTAATATCAATGGGTTACCAGTAAATGCTCTCGTGCCATATGACTTATTCGCACCTTCCCTAGCTCAAACAACAACAAGGGGCCCATGGCCCCTTATTGTTTCATCTTGCGCCCCCTGATCAGCCAGCGCGCTGCTCCAGGGTCCCAGCAGGCCGGGAAAGCGGTCGCTTGGCCCAGACCCCGGCCAGCAGAGAGCCGGACAGGTTGTGCCAGACCGAGAAGAGGGTGCCAGCCATGGCCGAGGCGGGAGTGAAGAATTTCATGGCCAGCGCCGTGGCGAGGCCAGAATTCTGCAACCCCACTTCGAAGGCCACGGTGCGGCAGATCCGCTCCTCAAAGCCCAGCCAGCGACTGACCCAGTAGCCCGCCACAATGCCGATGCCGTTGTGCAGGATCACCGCCAGCGCCACGATGGGGCCGATGCTGGCGAACTGCCCTGCGTTGAGGGCGACCACGATGGCGATGATCATGACGATGGCGGCCATGGAGACGAGCGGCAGCACGGGCTCGATACGTGCCGTCAGGGAGTGGAGGAAGACATTGGCAACCACCCCGAACACCACAGGGATCAGCACTATCTTCACCAGGCTCAGCAGCATGTCCAGCACCGGCACGTCGACGCTCTTGCCAGCCAGCAGCTGCACCAGCAGGGGGGTGACGAGGACCCCGAGCAGGGTGGAGAGAGCTGTCATGGTGATGGAGAGAGCCACATCGCCCTTGGCCAGATAGCACATCACGTTGGAAGAGGTGCCACCGGCGACGCTGCCCACCAGCACCATTCCCACGGTCAACTCGGCATCAAAGCCCAGCAACAGGCTGACCAGCAGAGCGGCCAGCGGCATCACGCTGAACTGCAATACCAGCCCGAGGCCGATGGCCTTCTTGTTGCGCACCACGTCGAGGAAGTTCTGGGGTTTGAGGGTCAGCCCCATGGCCAGCATGATGATGGTCAGCAGCGGCACTATCTGGCCCTTGAGGCCGACGAAGGGCTCGGGCTGCCAGTAGGCCAGCAGGGAAAACAGCAGGGCCCAAAGCGGGAAGAGGTGGGTGATGCGTCCAAGCATGGTGTACTCCTTGTTATTGTCCAGACGCGGGCAGACCAGGGGATGCCCGCAGGGAACTTTCTCTTATACCAGCTTTGTCGCCGGCAGGCCCGTGTCGCGGCGCTCAGGAAGGGAAATAGAACCAGGCGGTCTGGATAAGACCCTCCTTCACCTCGAACACCGCCACGCTCTCGATGGGCTCAAGGGAGAGGCCATGGATCAGCTCGTGATCAAACACCTTGTTGCCCAAGACGGTGCGTGACAGCAGCTCGGCCTTGAGCAGCGGGTTGTTGAATCTGTGCTCCGCATAGAAGGCCCGCAGCGCCCCCTTGCCGACTGTGCTCGGCGTCTCGGTCGGCATGCGATAGCCTTTGAAATCCGGGGCAAAGCAGGCCACGAAGGCATCGAGATCGTGGGCATTGTAGGCGGCAAACTGCGCCTCTACGGGTTGGGTGACGGACATGTCTCTCTCCATGGGTGAAATTTAAATCACTTATCCTTGATTTTTATTCATTCATCAAGCCCCGGATGGGGATCGCCGCCCCTTCCAATGACACGCCCCATAACAAAAAACCCCGCCGAAGCGGGGTCTCTCTGGTCATCAGCCACCCGCTGGGTGCGGGCAGGGTGATCAGTGTTCGCGGGTCTGGCGGAAGTGAACGTCCGGGTGACGCTCCTGGGCCAGGCGCAGGTTGACCATGGTCGGCGCGATGTAGGTGAGGTTGTCACCCCCATCGAGGGCCAGGTTGACCTCGTTCTTGCGCTTGAACTCCTCGAACTTCTTGACGTCGGTCCCTTCCACCCAGCGGGCGGTGGCGACGTTGACCGCCTCGTAGATGGCCTCGACGTTGTACTCGCTCTTGAGGCGCGAGACCACCACGTCGAACTGCAGCACACCGACCGCACCGACGATGAGATCGTTGCTGATGAGCGGACGGAACACCTGCACCGCCCCCTCTTCGGAGAGCTGCACCAACCCCTTGAGCAGTTGCTTCTGCTTGAGGGGGTCACGCAGGCGGATACGGCGGAACAGTTCAGGTGCGAAGTTCGGGATGCCGGTGAACTTGAGATCTTCACCCTGGGTGAAGGTGTCGCCGATCTGGATGGTGCCGTGGTTGTGCAGACCGATGATGTCGCCGGCACAGGCCTCGACCGCCTGTTCACGGTCACCGGCCATGAAGGTGACGGCGTCGGAGATGTTCACGTCCTTGCCGATGCGCACGTGGCGCATCTTCATGCCCTTGCTGTAAGTACCTGACACGATACGCATGAAGGCGATACGGTCGCGGTGTTTCGGGTCCATGTTCGCCTGGATCTTGAACACGAAACCGGAGAACTTCTCCTCAGTCGCCACCACTTCGCGGCTCTCGGCCTTGCGCGGCATGGGGGCTGGCGCCCAGTCTGTCAGGCCGTCCAGCATGTGGTCGACACCGAAGTTGCCAAGGGCGGTCCCGAAGAAGACCGGGGTCATCTCGCCGGCGATGAAGGCGTCGTGATCGAACTCGGGAGAGGCGCCCTGCACCAGCTCCAGCTCGCCACGCAGCTGGGCAGCCAGATCGTCGCCGATGGCCGCGTCCAGCTCGGGGTTGTTCAACCCCTTGACCACCCGCTTCTCCTGGATGGTGTGGCCCTGACCGCTCTGATACAGGTAGGTCTCGTCCTTGTAGAGGTGATAGACACCCTTGAAGGACTTGCCGCAGCCGATGGGCCAGGTGATGGGGGCGCACATGATGTTGAGCTCGCGCTCCACCTCGTCCATGACCTCCATCGGGTCGCGCACTTCGCGGTCCAGCTTGTTCATGAAGGTGAGGATGGGGGTATCCCGCAGACGGGTCACTTCCATCAGCTTGCGGGTCCGGTCTTCAACACCCTTGGCGGCGTCGATGACCATCAGGCAGCAGTCGACCGCCGTGAGAGTACGGTAGGTATCTTCGGAGAAGTCCTCGTGACCCGGGGTATCGAGCAGGTTGACCAGGCAGTCGGCATAGGGGAACTGCATCACGGAAGTGGTGATGGAGATACCGCGCTGCTTCTCCATCTCCATCCAGTCGGATTTGGCGTGCTGGCCCGAGCCACGGCCCTTGACGGTACCGGCGCGCTGAATGGCCTGTCCGAACAGCAGGACCTTTTCGGTGATGGTGGTTTTACCCGCATCCGGGTGCGAGATGATCGCAAAAGTGCGTCTCTTGGAGACTTCACTCAGAAATTCAGCTGACATAATTCAACGTTCTTCTATTGAGCGGCGGCCTGGAGCCACCGTGGGAAAAATGCGGGACAGCACCTTGGAATCAGGGCGCCCATGCAGACAACGACACCACGCGGGCGGGTCAGTGACCACCGGTGGAGACAGGAGAAGCGCGTTGCATTACATGGGTCTGGCCCCGGATCAAAGCAAAATTGCGCGGCATTATACCCGCGCGAGTGAAAAATACCCAGCCCGCTATCACGGGGGCCCGGAGTCGGCCTCACCGGGCCGTCATCACCCGGTTGCGCCCCGCCAGCTTGGCCTCGTACATGGCCTCGTCGGCCCGGCGTACCAGCTCGCCCAGGTTGTCATCCTCGGGTTTGTACTGGGCGCAGCCGATGCTGATGCGGATGGGATGATCCGCAGGCACCCCCTCAATCTCGAGACGGGCGACGGCCTGGCGGATCCGCTCCGCCACCTCGACGGCCTCGCCCAGGAGGGTATCCGGCAGCAGCACCAGAAACTCCTCGCCGCCGTTGCGCCCCACCCTGTCGAGGCTGCGCAACTGCTCCTCGATGCACTGGGCCACGGCGGTGAGCACCCTGTCCCCCACGTGGTGGCCCAGCTGGTCGTTCACCTTCTTGAAGTGATCCACATCCAGCAGCAGCACGCACAGGGGTTTGCCCTCCTCCCGCGCCTGGGTGAACCATTTGCGCCCCTTGGCCTGGATCTGGCGCCGGTTGTGGATGCCGGTCAGTTCGTCCGTCATGGCGAGGCGCTGCATCTTGCGGGTGCGCCCGCGCTGGTGCACCACCAGGGTACCCATCACCACCAGCAGCAGGGCCACCACCAGGTATTGCCAGTAGCGCCGCTCCTGCAACTGCTTGAGTTTCTCCGCCTGCAACTGCTGCTGGGACCTGAGGCTCTGGTTTTCCAGCTCCTTGCGGGCGAGATCGAACTCGAAACGCATCTGCAAGGAGCGCTGCTCCCGCAATCTGAGCTCGAGGGCCTGGCGGGTCTCGACATAGGTCTTGAGGCTGGTGAGGGCCGACTGGATATGCCCCTGACGCTCCAGCACCCGGGCCCGTGTCTCATGCACCCGGGCGAGGAAGCGCAGGTTCTGCTCCCGGGTAAAGATGGGCTCGGCCTCGTCCAGGTGCCGCAGCGCCTCGCCGGGGCGGTTCAGGGCCTCGAGGACCTCGGCCATGACGAGGTGCCAGTGGCCCAGGGTGACGCTGTCCGCCCCCTCCCCCTGATGAAGGGAGGCTGCCGCCTGATCGAGCTTGGTCATGGCCTGGTCCGGCTTGCCCTGTTTCTGCAGGATTGTGGCCAGCTCGATCCGGCTCCAGGCCAGTACTCCTTCCTGCTTTGACCCCAGATAGTAACGCTCCGCTTCGGCCATCAGGGGCAGCGCCTTGTCGTACTCTTCGGTGTCGATGTAGAGGAGCCCCTGCTGGCTGTGAATGTCCACCAGGTGCTCCTCGTCCCCGAGCTGCCGGTAGTCGTGTTCCAGCTCGTTGAAGTAGCTCTCGGCCCGCTCATAGAGCCCCATCCTGCGATAGGCATTGGCAATATTGGCGAGCCCCTCGCGCCCCTTGGCCTCCAGCCCGAGCGCCTCGTAGCGCTGGTGGGCATCGATGAGATCCATCAGCCCCTCCGCCAGCTCCCCCTGGTAGGAGTACATCTCCCCCCGCAGACTCAGGATGTCGGCACGCTGGCGCTCATCCCCGAGCCGGCGAGCCAGGGTCAGGGCGGCGTCGTAATCCTCCCCGGCCCCGGCCATGTTGCCGAGCAGTTGCCGGTGATACCCGCGGCAGGCGAGCAACCCTACCTCGGTGACCCTGTCCTTGCGGGCACGGGCCTGCGCCAGCTCCTGCTCCTGCTCGGCAAACGCCACCGCGCGGCGAAACTCCTCGTCCCGTTCACTCGGCTGGGCCCAGCACTGCAGCCGGGCAAGGCGGCCCTGCACCTCGGGCGGATAGTGTGCCTATCCGGCAGTCAGGGCGGCGACGCGCTCGCGAAACACCTGCACCGGCATCGTCGACTCTTCCAGTCGCTGCAACGCCAGTTGCAACTCGTACCCAGCCAGTGGCGTCGCCTGGGCTAGGGCAACCCCCAGCAACAGACCACCTCCCATCAGGATCTTCATGCGGACATTTTCTCCTCTTCACTGGCCGGACGCCGCGCTCACCACTGTCATCATATCCCCACAGACTCTGGGCGCACAGCCGCCAGAGGGTGAGAAAACGCCTCATATCGAACGAGAGCCTCCCCTATCTCCTTCTTTACAGAAGGAGAGAGTGCATCGACTATATATGCTTTCGAACAGGGGAAGGGATGAGAAATGACCTACGAGGAGCTGAGGGAGGCTTACGACAGGTTGTTGCTGGAGAACGAGCGTCTCAAACGCATCGCGGATGACGCGCGGGAGAAGCTGGACGCAGCCATGGACGGCACCGGCCTGTGCATCTGGCAGAACCATGTGCCCACCGGCAAACTCATCATCTTCAACCGGCGCTGGGGCTCCATGCTCGGCTACCAGCCCAAGGAGCTGTCGGCCCACTTCGACGTCTGGCGCGCCCACCTGCACCCGGAGGACAGGGAGCAGGTGCTGCAGGCCTTCTTCGACCATCTGGAGGGCAAGAGCCCATTTTATCAGGCGATGCACCGCATGATCGCCAAGGATGGCAAGACCACCTGGGTGCTGGACCGGGGCCGGGTGGTGGAGCGGGATGATCAGGGCAACCCCGTCCGGGTGATGGGCACCCACATCGACATCACCCACGAGAAGGAGTACGAGCAGCAGCTCGCCCAGCTTGCCCACCGGGATCCCCTCACCGGCCTGTTCAACCGCACCGCGCTGCACCGCCACTTTCCAGGGGAGTACCAGGCCATCTGCTTCATCGATCTCGATGACTTCAAGCTGGTGAACGACAACCTGGGCCACCGGGCAGGTGACGAACTACTGGTCTCCCTCGCCCAGCGCCTTCGCCACTGCTGCGGCGAGGAGGTACGGCTGGGGCGCATCGGCGGGGACGAGTTCGTGCTGCTGCTGCCCTGGGCGTGCGACGATCCCCGCACCAGCCACCTCGCCCGCCAGTGCATCGATGCCATCGCCACCCCCTTCGAGCTGCCCAACGGGGACGCCTCGGTGGGACTGAGCATGGGAATTGCGGCCATCCGGCCCCAGGACGATTTCGGCGCGGCGCTGGCCCGGGCGGATCAGGCCATGTACAGGGTCAAGCGCAGCGGCAAGCGGGGTTTTTGCATTGCCCAGCCAAGCGGTCAGCCGCTGCTGGATCAGGAGCAGGTCAACGAACGGGGCCTCTACCACAGGCCCACTCTCTGAGCCTGAGCGCCCTCAATGGCGCTGCCAGCGCCGCAGCAGGCGTCCACGCAGGCCGCAATCGAGCAGCCAGCTGTTGTCGAACACCCGCAAAATGGCCGCCTTGGCGTGACGGGACATGGCGACCGCATGGAAGCGTGTCTGCTGCGCCCGTCGCCGGTTCATCCGCTCGAGCAGGGGGTGGGGCAGGTTCTGGGCGATGAAGTCGGAGATGACCAGCACGTCGGCCTTGGCAAAGGCGGGTTGTTCAAGCTGGGTCAGGGCCTGCTCCAGGCAGGGCACCAGATCGGTCCCCCCGTGAAAACTCATGGAGAGAAAACGCTCCGCCTTCTCAAGCCCGGTGTCGGCGGTAATCTCCAGGGTCGCCACCTCGGTGGAGAAGAGCATCAGATAGCAGCCCCGCTTCTCCTCCATCGCCCCCTTGAGCAGGGCGAGAAACAGCGCCTTGGCACACTCCTCCGGATAGCCCCCCATGGAACCTGACGTATCGACGCAGACGATGAAGGGGCCCCGCGGCTGCACCTCCTGCCCTCCCTGCTCGGGGGAGCGCAGCATCAGACGCTGGCGCGGCAGGGTGCCCCGCGACTGGTAGCTCAGCAGGCGCCGCTCCAGATAACGGCGATAGAACTCCAGCTCCAGCTCCGGCAGCGCCAGCATCACCGCCTCGCTCGGCAGGAGGCGCATCAGATCGCTGGCCGGGTGCACCCCCACCAGATCGTCCGGCACATCGTCACTTTGCACCTCCTCCAGCTCGTGCACAGGCACCGGCGGCAGCGTCCTGTCCTCGCTGCGCCGCTCCCGCTCGCTGCGCCCAAGCAGGGCGGCGATCTCCGCGAGCAGAGGCTCCTGCTGCAACATGCGGGCGTACTGCTTCACCAGCGCCAGGCTGCGCTTGTGCCAGCTCCCCTGGGCCAGATCCCAGAGCCCCCCGGCGGAGATCTGGTGCGGATCCAGGGCATCGGCCAGGGTCCGGTTGGCCAGCAGTTGATCCTCTATCTCCTGGCGCTGCTTCTCCCGCTCCGCCTCCGCTATCTGCTGCTGCAACTGCAACAGGCTGCCCACCAGGCTGGCGCGCCACTTCTCGATGAAGAGCTGGCGCAGCCCCTCGGTGGGCTGGGCCACTATCTGGCGCACCAGGCTGCGGGCATCCCCCGCAAAGGGGCTGTGCTGCTCAAGGGCTTCCAGCAAGGCAGGCAGGCGCCCCACCAGCTCCGGCAGAGGCAATTGCCGGTGGGCCTGATAGAGCAGGTATTCCCGCTCGAGGGCCACCGGCACCGGCTTGTGGCGCATCTCCTCCCCAAGCTGTTCGCTCCAGGTCTGGATTCGCTTTCTGAGCAGCTTCCCCTGCAGGGGCGAGCGCTTGAGGAACTCGGAGATCTTGGGGGTGGAGGCAAGCAGCAGCGCCATCTCCCCCGCCAGCTCCCCCTCCCCCATGAGCAGCCCCAGGTCCATCATGCCGATCTCTAGCATGGGCCACCCCGGACGTTGAGATGTGATGGAGTATCATGCTGACTAAACATGTTTTTCATCCTGTTTATTTCACCAATCCCACGTCAGACGCGACGTCACCCCTGTGCATCGAGAAGAGGCAGACGATCCCGCCACTGCTGCAGCTCGGCCCCCAGCCGCTCCAGGTCCCGGTTCAGCACGAAGAAGCTGTCCTCCACCTGACGCAGCCAGTGGTCCCCCACGAACAGATGGGGCTGGTGACGGTCGAACAGGTTGCGCTGGCCCTTGAGGTTTTGCAGCACCCGGTTCACCTGGCCCGTCAGGTCGTCCAGGGCCGACAGCCAGGGGGCCATCACCACCTCGGGGATGGGGGTGCGCTCCACCAGCATCAGGGGCACGGGCTGGCGCTGGATATCCAGCACGTGCAGCCGCAACTGCTCGTCCAGCACCAGCTCGTAGTGCCCCTCCTTGGGGTTGCCGAGAGGCCAGCCCACCAGCGCCTCCCCGGTGGGGTGCCAGTGAGAGAGCAGGGTGCGATCGAAGGTGAGGGTGCCGGTGAGGCGCTCGGGATCGCTGCCATCCAGGGGCGCCGGAGTGAGCAGCTGGAAATGCACCAGCTTGCCGAACGGCCTGGCGTTGGCCAGCGGCAGTTCGGTGCCTCGGGCGCGGCGGCCGAACCACTGCTTGCGCTTGACCGCCTTGCAGCCGATGCGCAGGGCGACCGCCCCCTGCAACTGCTTGAACTGCTCGCGCAGGGAGAGCAGCTCCCGGGTCAGCGCCAGTTGCTGGTAGCCGTAGAGGCGGGAAAACTCGCCGATCATCTCCAGCAGCGCGGTGCGGGAAGCCTCGTCGTGCCAGAGGCAATCCTTGAACAGCAGCAGATCCAGGGGAGCCACCTCGTCGCGGCCATTGAAGAAGGCGCTCGCCTTGATGAGCCGCACCGCCTTCTTCCAGCGCCGATCCGAGACATAGCAGCCGTGCCCGAGCTGGCTGTCGAGCTGCTGGCGCAGCTGGTAGATGAGTTCGAAACAGGCGTCCGGCAGGCGCACCTGCTCGATGGCATCCTGCCAGGCGTCGTACTCCTCCCCCCGAATCTGCACCGAGGGGGTCAGGTTCTGATGGGACTGGCCATCGCTCGCCAGCATGGCCTGGAAGTTGGATTTCTCCTGTACCCTGTCCATCCAGACCCGCACCAGCATGCGATCGTAGAGCGCCTCCAGCCCGCTGTCCGGGGCTGGCAGCTCGTTCGAGGCGGTGACCAGCAGCCGCATGGGAATGGGGTGCTGGCTGTCGCCGTTGCGAAACTGCCGCTCGTTGATGGCGGTGAGCAGGGTGTTGAGGATGGCGGGGCCCGCCTTCCAGATCTCGTCGAGGAAGACCACTTCGGCCTCCGGCAGGTAGCCGCTGGTCAACCGCAGGTACTTGCCATCCTCCTTGAGCGCCTGGATGGAGAGGGGGCCGAACACCTCCTCCGGCGTACTGAAACGGGTCATCAGGTATTCGAAATGGCGGGCATCCTGAAACGCCAGCTTGAGGCGCCGCGCGATCAGGCTCTTGGCGATGCCCGGGGGGCCCAGCAGAAAGACGCTCTCGCCACTCAGGGCCGCCAGCAGGCCGAGCCGCAGGGCATCCTGGCGCTCATACAGTCCCTCACCAAGGGCGGAAAGGAGCCGTGGCAGGCGCTCATGAATGGGGGTGGCACGAACAGTATTCTGGGCTAAAGGCGGCATAGGCACAGTTCCGAAGCTGATAGGTCATCCGTGTTGACGGGGTCCGGCCTCTGGCCCCGCCCCACTCTCATTGTCTGTCATCTCTGCCCCCGGGGAGGCGCTCGTTTGCCATCGCCACAGGGCGAAAAGCGCACGTCCGGGGTGCAGCAAATCCCGCGAGAGTGTACTCTGCGCATCATTATTTACCCCAACGCAGATCAAGAGTGAGCCTTCGCCATGCAAGATCCCCTGCTGGACCCGCTGCGCCAGCGCATCCTGGCCCGCATGGGCATCCCCCTCTGGCAACAAAGAGGCCGACTCCTGGCGGGAGGCACCAGCCCCGACGGCGCCGCACAGCCGGGAAACACGCCCGCCGACGAGGTGCTGGCCCCGCAGGAGACTGCCCCTCTGCCGACCGGCAAGCTCTGGCTGCTGGCAGAGACGCTGCCCGCGCCCTCCCTGCTCGGGGACATCTGCCGCTGGCTCGGCCTTGGCACAGACGAGGTCTCCCTGCTGTCCGAGATGCCTTCCCTGCCAGCAGGGGGCGCTTCGCCCCTGCTCTGGCTGACGGCGCCGGACCCTCGCTGGCCCGATGCCCTGGTCTGCCCGCTCAAGCCCGATGGGGCGCACAAGCGCGCCCTCTGGCAGCAGTGCCGGCAGCGCCACACCCCTTGATGCTCACGACCATGGCACGGCCATGGTGTCCATCGCAAGCCTGAATCCCGTCCGGAGTGACCATGTCTGACCTCTTGCCCCACTTTCGCCCCCTGCTCGAATCGGACTTCGAAGCCATCTACCCCATCGAGCAGGCCGCCCACCAGGAGCCCTGGAGCCAGGCCAACCTGCTCTCCTGCTTCGGGCCGCGCTATCTCAACGGCCTGATGCTGGTGGACGGACGACCGGCCGGTTTCTACATCTCGGATCTGGTGGCGGGAGACAGCTCCCTGATGAACATCTGCGTACACCCCGACTTTCAGGGCAAGGGGCTGGGGCGGGCGCTGCTCAGGGAGTACCTGGCCCGCAGCAAGGCCGGCAAGGCCGAGGCCTGGTTCCTGGAGGTCAGGGCCGGCAACCGCACCGCCATCAACCTCTACGAGAGCGAGGGGTTTGCCGAATATTGCCGCCGCGCCGACTACTATGGCACCGGGCAGGAGAGGGAGGATGCCGTGCTGATGTCCCGTCTGTTCGACTTCGGCTGACAACCCGCTGCAGACCGCCGTCAGCGGGCAACACCCCCTCTGACCTCCCAGACTCCCCCGCTTCGCTTCCCCCTCAGGGCAGGGGCGCGTTGTCGATGGAGGGGTCTTCCAGGCTCAGGGTCACCCTCAGCACGGCCTCGAAGGCGGCTCCCGAGAGGGGCATGAAGAAGCCGCGACCATAGGTGACGCCGGGCATCCAGATCTGTTCGATATCCACCGCGATCTTGATGGGGCGAAGCGGCTCACCCGGTCGCTGGACATAGATGCCAGGGGCCGTCGCAACCTGGGGGAAGCGGCGCAGAATGTGCTCGCTGCCATCCCCCGCATCCAGGTTAAGTCGCACCTTCACCAGCCCCGCCAGGGCGGATTGCATCTCGGGGGCACGCCACAGCCTAGTATTCAGCGCCTTGCAGCGTCGGCACTTGGCGCGCTCGATCACGTAGAGCAAGGGGTATCCTTCCCTCAGCGCCAGCCGCTGCGCCTGCTCATAGCCCTCGGCGCCGCTCAGCCAGGGATTCTCCTGCTCCCCCGCGCCCCCCAGCAGATACCAGAGGGCGCCTGCCCCCGCCAACAGCAGCAACACGCCGGTGAACAGGCTCTTGATCCCGATATTCATGGTGCAACTCCCTGAATGAATCCGATCCCTGCCCCCTATCATGCCTCACTCTCATCTGGTTGACGACTTTGTGATCCAGGACAAATGGCGCACACTTGTAAGCTGTAATGTTAGAGTTTAAACTCCAGCCCCGATTTTGGTGCCCCCTGCGGGCGCACAACTGTTACTTGAGGATGCGTGAGATGTCGCAGTTTCATCTGGTTAGAGTGATGCGTGAGCGTATTGCCCGCCTTGGCAACAAGGCCGCCCTGCGCGTCCAGCAGGATGGCCAATGGCGCGCCATCGGCTGGCGAACCCTGGGTCAGGCCATGGATTATTGCGCCCAAGGCCTGATCCGGGCGGGCCACCAGTCCGGCGAGATGGTCGGCATCTATGCCCGCAACATGCCCGAGTGGACCCAGGCCGACCTCGGCATCCTGGCCGCCCGTGGCGTCAGCGTGCCCATCTACCCCACCAGCACCCTCGATCAGCTGCGCTACATCGTCAAGGATGCCGGCATCAGGATGCTGTTCGTGGGGGAGCAGCCCCAGTTCGATCAGGCGCTGCACCTCATCGACAGCGGCGAGATAAGCCACATCGTCGCCCTGGACGGCACCGTCGATCTGCGCGGCTGCGCCTCGGCCAGCCACTTCCAGACCTTCCTCGTCTCCGGCAACCACCAACCCAGCGAGCAGGTGCTGCGCGAGCGCGAGCGCCACTACCGCATGGACGACCTGCTGACCCTCATCTACACCTCGGGCACCACGGGCGAACCCAAGGGGGTCATGCTCGATTTCGCCAACATGGCCGCCTGCTTCGAAATGCATGACGCTCGCCTCGACCTCAGCGAGCAGGATGTCTCCCTCTGCATGCTGCCGCTGAGCCATGTGTTCGAGCGCGCCTGGAGCTACTACGTGCTCTATTGCGGCGCCGAGAACGTCTACATTCGCGACCCGCAGAAGGTGATGGATGTCATCGGCGAGGTGAAGCCCACCGTGATGTGCGCCGTGCCTCGCCTCTACGAGAAGGCCTACGCCATGATCCAGGCCAAGGTCGCCCAGGCGCCGCGCCTGCGCCGCGCCCTGTTCGGCTGGGCCACCCGGGTGGGCAAGCAGATGGTCGCCATCCGTCAGGCGGGCAAGTCCGCCTCTCCCCTGCTCTATGGCCAGCTCTGGCTTGCCGAGCGCCTGGTGTTTCGCAAGCTGCGCGCCCGTTTCGGCGGTCGCACCCGCTTCCTGCCGGTGGCGGGCGCCCGTCTCGCGGACGAGGTGAATCTCTTCTTCCAGGCCATGGGGCTCAACCTCAAGTACGGCTACGGCATGACCGAGACCACCGCCACCGTCTGCTGCTATGAAGACACCCAGTTCAGGCTGGGCTCCATCGGCACGGCGCTAAACGGCATCGAGGTGAAACTCGGCGAGAACAACGAACTGCTGGTGCGCGCCCCCACCGTGATGCGTGGCTACTACAACAAGCCGGAGGCCACCGCCGAGGTGATGACCGAGGATGGCTTCCTGCGCACCGGCGATGCAGGCGAGCTGGATGACGAGGGCAACATCTACTTCACCGAGCGCTTGAAGGAGCTGATGAAGACCTCCAACGGCAAGTACGTGGCGCCGCAACTGGTCGAGGGGACCCTCGGCAAGGATCGCTTCATCGAGCAGATTGCCATCGTCGCCGATGCCCGCCACTTCGTGTCGGCGCTCATCGTGCCCTGCTTCGAGTCCCTGGAGGAGTACGCCCGCTCCATCAACCTGCAGTACCAGTGCAAGACCGAGCTACTGCGCCACTCCCGGGTGATGGAGTTCTTCGAGGCCCGCATTCAGGATCTGCAAAAGGAGCTGGCCAAGTTCGAGCAGGTGAAGAAGTTCACCCTGCTGCCGAGCGCCTTCTCCATGGAACTCGGGGAGATCACCCCCACCATGAAGCTGCGCCGCAAGATCATCGAGGCCAAGTACCAGCGCGAGATAGAAGCCATGTACAGCCACGTCTGATCGACGGGCCTGATATGAAAAAGCCGCTCATGGAGCGGCTTTTTGCTGGGGGTCTCTCCCTTATGGGAGCTTGACCAGGGGTTGCTCGCGCAGCTCGGTGGCCCGACCGCCCTGGATCTTCTCCACCTGGGCCAGGGCCTGCTTCACCTCGTCGGCATTTTGCAGCAGGCGATAGGTCAGATCGAAGGTCTTGGTCTCCCCCGGCTGGATCTTGGGGACCAGCCCGAGCGGGCGCTGGTACTTGGTGCTGTAGGCATAGCTGGTACCGGGTTCGATGCCGGTCACATAGCCCTGGGCCCGGGTGTCGGTGTTCTTCCACAGGGTCAGCACCGGCAGCTGTCGGGTGTTGTAGCCCACCGCCACACCGGCGTTGCCGGCCCGGTTGTTCAGCACTGCCAGGGTATTGCCGTCGGCGTCGCTGTAGGGCATCAGGTTGAACACCATCTCGTCGAAGCCCTTGGTGGGCCCCAGATAGGTTTGCCAACCCTTGAGTCCGGCCTTGGCGTAGTCATTGAACGGGGAGATCTGCTTCACCGGCGTGCTCACCCTGGCTCCCTCCTCCAGAATGGGAGCCCCGAAGTTGCCGTGATAGATGATCTGGTACTCGTTCTCGTAGTCAGCGTGGTTGGTCAGCTTGTCCTGCAGGGCAAACTCCGCCTGACCGGGCACCACGCTCAGCTGGGTCCAGGTGACCAGTTCGCTCATCTTGAAGGTGCGCTCGTCCACCCGGCCCAGCACGTGGATGGCATAGGGCGGCTCTTCGTCCACGGTCACGCTGACCACTGAGGCGGGAATGTTCTGCACCCGGCCATGCAGGCTCTTGAGGCGGCCGTCGTCATCCACTCCGGGATGACCCGTCCACTCGTAGCCGCAGCGCACCAGCATCTCGTTGAAGCCGTCGAGCCAGCCGAGGCCGCCACGGCTCTCGAGATCAATGAAGGCGGGGTTGACCACCTCCTTGACCGGTGAATCCCAGCCGAGGCGCAGATCCGCCGCCTTGACCTCCTTGATCCCCATGCCGCGGGTCGGCACCAGGGTGATCTTCATGACGCCGTTGTCGACGATGAGCAGATCCACCCCTTCCTGGCGGCCGCCGTGCAGGCGTTTCTTCTCGATGGTGAAGGGAACCGGGCTCTTGATGCCGAGCTTCTCGCTGGTGATCTTCCAGTCACCCACATCCAGCCCTTGCTGGGAGTCGGTCAGCAGAAATTCGGCGGCGTGACCCGCGGTGGCGCCCAGGGCGAGCAGCACGGCAATGGAGAGTTTCTTCAACATGGATTTATCCTCGTGTCTCTTGTTTTTGTGAAAGCTGAATCGTTTCAGTGATCGAAAACTAGGCTCCTGACGCCCCGGACTCAAGAGACAAACGGAGGAAATGTGAGCCGATTGACAATAAAAACGGCTTCAGCCCTGCTGAAATGAAGGCTGACTCACAGTTATGAAAGGAGGAAAAAACAGGCGGGGCGCCGAGAGGGGCGCCCCCTCACCCCGCCCGCACCACATCAGGCAAGGGCCAGCGTCACCGCGGCTTCGGCGTGGATGGCGGTGGTGTCATAGAGGGGCACGGCGGCCTGGCACGCCCCCACCAGCAGGGCGATCTCGGTGCAACCCAGGATCACCGCCTGGGCACCGGCCTGTGCCAGATCGGCGATGATGGCCAGATACTCGGCCTGAGACGACTCGCGAATGTCGCCGAGGCAGAGTTCGTCATAGATGATGCGGTGCACCCGCTCCCGTGCAGCGTCATCAGGCACCAGCACCTCCAGCCCGAAGCGCTCCTGGAGCCGCCCCTTGTAGAAATCCTGCTCCATGGTGAAGCGGGTGCCGAGCAAGCCTACCCGGGTCACCCCGTCGGCCTGGAGGCGATGGGCCGTGGCATCGGCGATGTGGAGCAGGGGAATGTCGATGGCGGCCTCGATCTCCGGCGCCACCTTGTGCATGGTGTTGGTCCCGATCAGCAGAAAATCGGCGCCACCGGCCTGGATGGCCTTGGCCTCGGCCGCCAGCAGACGGGCGGTGGCGGGCCAGTCACCGGCGTGCTGCAACCGCTCTATCCCGGCAAAATCCACGCTGCTCAGCAGCACCCGCGCCGAGTGCAGACCGCCGAGCCGCTCGCGTACCCCCCGGTTGAGGGCCTGGTAATAGCTGACGGTGGACTCCCAGCTCATGCCACCCAGCAGACCGATACATTTCATGGGATCTCCTTATGTAACCCGATGATGCAAACCAATGCCGCAATCCCTCAGGGGGCGCGTTTGATTGCACCGCCCCGGCAATAAAAAAGGCCCCGAAGGGCCAACAAGACAGCCGGTAAAGGCTCAGGCCGAGGCCTAAACCCAGATCATCAGCACGCAGGCCGCCGTGGCGAGCCCCATGCCCAGATTGAAACGACGCCAGCCGGTGGCGGTGCGGATGAGGCGGCGCACCTGGGCACCGAACAGCACCCAGAAGGCACCGGTATAGAGGCCGGTCACGAAGAAAATGCCGAGCACCCAGCCCGCGGACGGCCAGTAAGCCTCCCCCGCCAGGGTGAAGCCGCTGATGGCGGAGAGCGCCATCATCCAGGCCTTGGGATTGAGCAGTTGCAGCATGGCCCCCTGATGGGCCGGGATGAGCGGCCGGTTCCCCTCCGCCGGGCCACTGGCGTTGGCCACCTTCCAGGCCAGCCAGAGCAGGTAGGCCGACCCCACCAGCTTGAGGCCGTCGTGCAGCAGGGGCAGACGCTCGAACACCACCCCAAGCCCCAGGGCCGTGGCCAGGATCATCAGGTTGATGCCTCCCACCACCCCCACCAGCAGAGGCACGGAGCGGCGAAACCCCTGGGCAGCCCCGGCACTGGTGAGCAGCATGTTGTTGGGGCCCGGCGTGCCACAGGTGATAAGGGCAAAGCCCGCCAGGGGGAGCAACCAGTTCAGATCCATCTCAACCTCGTTCAGATACGGCAAGCCTCCTAATATGCAGAGCCGACGCCCTGACGACAAGGTCAGCAATGCATTTTCTTTGCATGAATAATCAAGGTGCTGTTAATACCAGAGCATCACCACGCACAGGGCTGTCAAGGCACCCAGGCTGCCGTTGAGACGACGCCACCCCTTGTCCGAGTTGATCCAGCGGCTGAGCTGATGGCCAAACATCACCCAGGCGAAGCAGACCGGGAACCCCGCCATGGGGAAGACACTCATGATACCCCACATGCTCGGCCAGTAGTCGCTCCCCGGCAGGCTGAACAGACTGATGGCCGAGATCCCCATCATCCACGCCTTGGGATTGAGGAACTGGAAGCCCAGCCCTTCAAGCAGGGTCAAGGGCCGGGCACGGCTGGCGGGATCTCCGGGGGCGCCTGCCACCGCGATGCGCCACGCCAGCCACAGCAGGTAAAGGCTGCCCAGCACCTGCAGGCTCAGCTTGAGTAGGGGCCAGCGCTCGAACAGCGGATAGAAGCCGAGCGCCAGCACCAGTTGCAGCACAGGCTGGCCCACCGCCACCCCGATGAGATGGGGCAGGGTGCGACGCACGCCGAAGTTGGCACCGGACGCCGTCAACATCAGGTTGTTCGGCCCGGGCGTACCGCAGGTGAGCAGGGCGAAGCCAAATAGGGTGGCATACCATTCGATGGTCATGGGGAGACTCCTTTCTCGCCACATTGTACCGATACAATGCGTGCTTGTTGGTTGTGTAAAGACTGATAATCACGCTATATTGCGGACAATCTTGGATCAATGGATTTATTGTCACCATGACAATCTGGACGCCCGACCTCACCCCTTTCGAGGGGCCCCTCTACCTCAAACTGGTCAAGGCCATCGAGCAGGCCATCGCCACCGGCATCCTCTCACCCGAGACCCGGCTGCCGACCCACAGGGCTCTGGCAGACAAGCTGGGGGTCACCGTGGGCACCGTCACCCGCGCCTACACCGAGGCGGAGCGACGGGGCCTGCTGGCGGCCCGGGTCGGGCACGGCACCTGGGTCAGGGGAGCGGCGGATCCTGCCAACGAATGGGTGATCCGCAATGAAGACAGCCAGCGCATCGAGCTGTGGCAGAACCTCCCGGTCCAGCTGGACAGGGGCGCCATCATCAGGCCCCTGCTCACCGATCTGGCGCAGGGGGATCTCAACGGCCTGCTCGGTTATGACAAAGAGGCGGGACGCCCCGCACAGCGCCAGCTGTTCGTCGACTGGCTCGCCGAGCAGGGCATCACGGCGAGCGAAGATCGCCTGCTGTTCAGCCATGGGGCCCAGCACGGCATCATGCTGGCCCTGCTGGCCACCGGCTGCGTGGGAGAGACCCTGTTTTGCGAGGGCCTGAGCTACCCCGGCATGCTGGGCAATGCACGCCAGCTCAAGAATCAGGTGGTGGGACTGGCGATGGATGAGGAGGGACTGCTGCCAGAGGCGCTGGATGCCGCGTGCCGTACCCGCCGGGCCAAGCTGCTCTACCTCACCCCCACCCTGCAAAACCCCACCACGGCCACCATGAGCCTGGCGCGGCGCGACGCCATCGTCGCCATCGCCCGTCGCCACGATCTGCTGATCGTCGAGGACGACGTCAACGGCCTGCTGCCCGAAAGTGCGCTCCCTCCCCTGGTCAATCTGGCACCGGAGCGGGTCATCTACCTCGGCAGTCTCGCCAAGATCGCCTGCGGCGGCCTGCGGGTCGGCTTCGTGTTGTCCCCTCCCGCCCTTCGCAACGGCTTCGCCCAGGCGATGCGGCTGTCGAGCTGGATGGTGAGTCCGCTGCTCATCGAGCTGGCCTGCAAGCTGGTGAGCCAGCGCCAGATCATGCCGCTCATCGAACACCAGCGAAAAATCCTGGCGCGCCGGGGTGAGCTCCTGCGCCACCTGTTGCCGGGAGCGCGCTGGCAGGCGGGGTCCATGCACGCCTGGCTGCCGCTGCCCGAGCCCTGGCGCAGCCAGGAGTTTGCGGAGGCCGCCAACGCCCTTGACGTGGGGGTCGCCAGCGGAGAACACTTCGCCGCCGGCCAGTTTGCCGCCCCGCAGGGAGTACGCCTCAGCCTGAGCCAGCCCGCCACCGACGCCCGCGTCGCCGAAGGGCTGGAGCGCCTCGCCGGGCTGCTGAGGGGCACGCCGCCCACCAATCCCCTGCTATAGTCATTGACCCTGGCACCCGAGGAGCCTTCATGTCTGCCGTCCGTCCCGCCCTGCTGATCGCGACCCTGCTGCTGGGAGGCTGCGCCTCCCCGGCCCATCAACAGCTTGGCGCCGCCCTGAGCGGACTGGAGGGGGAGCTGACGCGGCTGGAGGAGGAGTTGGCAGCCATGAACGGCCTTCACTATCAAAAAGCCATCGACGCCCCGGTGGCGCTGCGCCGCTATCTCAAGGCCCCCGCACCGACGGCGGAGGGGCTGGTGCCCGTGCAGAGCCGACTGCAAGATGGCCCTCTGCTGCGCTACGACTACCGGCTGCCCGCCGGAATGACGCAGCTGCCCACCGACAACCCCTGCCTGCGCTACGAGTTCGAGCTGCGCCGCCTCGGGCGCCTGGGCCAGCTCGAGCTCGCCTGGCAGGGAAAGGCGGGAGCCGGGGAGCTGCGTGTCCCCCAGCGGGACTGCCCCTTCTCGGCCAGGGGGCCCGGCCTTCAGTGATGCTATCTTTGCCCCGCCCAAAGCCGGCACTGAGCCATCCCTGACCCAGGTGGGGTATTGACCCCCTCTGGCTCTCGCGGGAGAGTGGAGGCTAACTTTGAATCCAACCTCGCCACCCCCGACCGGCGAAGGAGCGTCAAAGATGCAGATCCTCCTCATCGAAGACGATGCCATGATGGGCTCGACCCTCACCCAGGGACTGAGTGATCTGGGGCAGCCCCCCACCGAGCTGTTTCACTGCAAAGAGATAGCAAGCCTGCCCGCCCTGCTGCGCCAGCACGCCTTCGATGCCATTCTTTGCCGCCAGTATCACCACCAGGCCCACGAGGGAGTCAGGCTGCTGCATGAAGCACACCACCTGGGCCTGCTCGCGCCCGGCTGCGTGCTCCTGCTGCTGGAGCAGGACGAGGACACCGGTCAGTTCCCCCCCTCCGACCTCTATTTCGCCCTGCGTCTGGCCGTGCCCTTCACCACGGAGCAGCTGGCGCACAGCCTGCAAGCGCTGTTGACACTGACCACGGTGACCCGCCCCCTGGCCACCCCCATGGCGCTCAGGGAGTGGCGCAGCGCCTGCGCCCAGTGCGAGGATCTGCTTTACCGGCACGCTAGCCACAAGGGGCTGGAAGCACAGATGGACAGGGTAAAGGGCTACATGCTGCTGCAAGCCCGGGAACGGGTGCAGGCCGCCCAGCACTACGCCATCTGCACCACGGAGCACGATGCCTGGTGGCCGCGCCAGGGGCTGAACCAGGCCCTGCTCGGGCTGAACCGGGTGGAGAGTGCCCACAAGGATCTGGCCCGCAACCGGGAGCGACTGCCCCCCGTCATCCATCAGGCGCTGGTTCTCGCCTGTCAACTGCACGAGGCGCAGTGGGATCCTGCCTGGGAAACCTTGTCAGGCTTGCTGCAACGCTGCCCCTGGCAGCCGCAGTGGCGCCAGGTGGCCATTTTGCTGGCCTTGCTGCGAAGGGATGAAGATCAGGTGCTGGCGCAGGCCACCGATTTCATCCTGCGCTACTTCCCCAAACAGACGTTTCGCCACTCCGTCGAACGCTGCCTGCTGGATGCGACCCTGGCGGTGCTCTGGCATCCACCGGGAGAGGCCAGAATTCATGGGCTGCAGCAGGCTCTGGAGGAGCTCGGTCAGCAGGCCGTGACCCTGCGTGCCCACGAGGAGGGGCTGCTGCGCGCCCTGATGCTGGGTCTGGATTATCGATTCGATGACGCCTTGATGCTGCTGGCCAAGCACCCGCCGGAGGCGGCGCGGGACAATCACCTCAACCAGTTGCTCGGGGTGGCCGTCAGCCAGTTCTGCGGGCTTCCCCACCATGCCCAGCGTTATCTGGCCCAGCTCGGCCAGTATCAGGGGCCGGTGGCACAGACCCCGCTGCTGCAGGGGCTCATTTTGCAGGTGGTCGACGATCTGGCGCGGCAACTGGCGCAGCGGGAGCAGCAGCTGACCCAGCTGCGCGAGGAGCGGCAACGGGCCATGACCACGGGTCAGCTCCAGCTCGCCGTGCAGAGCGCACTGACCCTGCAGGAGCGATTCCCGGCCCAGGCGGGGGATGCCTGGCAACTGCTGGTATTGCTGACCCAGTGCTGGCCCGCCGGCATGGCGGCCCCGGCGGTGGCCCGCCTGGTGGACAGGCTGGAGCAGCGTCTCAACCACAGTGCCGCCTTCCTGGAGCACCATGGGAACGCCTATCGGGAGACCCTGCAACAGGTGAGATCCCATCTGGCCCCCAAACTGCCGCCCCTCGGTCCCCACCAGGGCCTGTAGCCATCCAGGGCGGTGCATGCCGCCCTGGCTGGTGCGTTACAACAAGCCTCGCACCAGGATCCCCGCGATCAGCAGGGGGGCGACCAGCCGCCAGCACCAGAGCAGCGCGCCACGCATCAGCGGCGAGAGATCCGCAGGCACAATACTGTCCCCCAGCTTCCAGCCAAGCAGCAGGGTCAGCACCAGACCGAACAGGGGCATCATCAGGTTGGAGGTGAGGTAATCCAGCAGATCGAACAGGGTTTTGCCAAACAGGGTGTAGTCCGCCCAGGGCCCGAACGACAGACTGACCGGAATGCCGCAGGCCATGATGAGCAGGGTCAGCACCCGGCAGGCATTGCGGCGCGACCAGCCCCACTCCTCGGTGGTGAAGCGCACCAGGTGCTCCAGCATGGAGATGGAGGAGGAGAGCGCCGCCACCAGCAGCAGCAGGAAGAAGATCACCGCCAGCCCCTGACCGAACGGCAGGTGGTTGAACACCGCCGGCATGGTCATGAAGGTGAGGCCGGGGCCGGCGGCAGGATCGATACCGGTGGAGGCGAGCACCGGGAAGATCATCAGCCCCGCCAGCACCGAGATGCAGCTCGCCAGGGTGACCACCCAGACCCCGGAGCGCAGCGCCCCGTCACTGCTCGGCAGGTAGGCGCCATAGGTGGTGTGTACCCCGAGGCCAATGGAGAGGGAGAAGAACGCCAGCCCCAGGGCGTCGAGCACCCCCTGCCCCGTCAGGTGGGAGAAGTCGGGCATCAGGAACTGGCGTACCCCGGCCATGGCCCCCGGCATGGAGAGCCCGGTCACCACCAGGAGCAGCATCATCACGAACAGGGCCGGCATCATCCAGCGCAGCGCCCGCTCCACCCCCTGTTGCAGCCCTCCCTGCACGAACCACCAGGTGAGCCCGGCGAAGACGAGATGGGTGAGGGCCGGCCAGAGGGGATCGCTCACATAACCGGTAAAGAGTGCGGTGAGGGTGCTCGCCTCACTCAGGTTGAGCTCGCCGCCCACGGCCAGGGCCGCATAGCCGACGGTCCAGCCCCCCACCACGCTGTAGAAGCTGTAGATGAAGAAGCCACACAGGATCCCCATGTAACCCATCCAGCGCCAGTTCGGCCCCACCAGCTTGTGGAAGGCGCCGAGCACGCCGCGCTGGCTGCGGCTGCCGAGCAGGGTCTCCCCCACCAGCACCGCGACCCCCAGGGTGAAGCTGAAGAGCAGGAACACCAGCAGGAAGGCACCGCCCCCGTTGGTGGCTGTCACATAGGGAAACTTCCAGATGGCGCCAAGGCCGATCGCCGAGCCGGCGGCCGCCAGCACATGACCAATACGGGAAGACCACTGAACCTGGCTCATACAACCTCCGGGCAAGACAACATCAGTTCGATACTCCATGGCTAGACGCGGTGTGCGCCGCAACAAAAAAGGCCGCCTGAGGGCGACCTTTGCAATGAACAGTCAGACAAACGACACCTGCAAGGTCACCTCTCCAGGAAGGGGCTAAATCGGCCACAGAGAGCGATAAGGGGTGACATGGGGAGGGCGACGCCTGCACGGTAAAAAGGAGCCACAGCCTAAACCATGGCAAGAGAAGTTGACAGGAAATAGTCTAAAACAGAACCAAAAACAGATTTAATCAAAACAAAATATCGAGATTACAGACTGTTGCTCTGTTTATTTTTAATTGACAGATTTTTATAAAGAGTCAATCCTGCCACCCCACTCCCCAGCCAGCCCGGCCGGGGAGTGGCACAGATGACCAACCCTCCCTACACCAGGCCGCGCACCAGAATGCCGCCAATGAGCAGGGGAGCCAGCCAGCGCCAGCAGCCCATCAGCAGGGCCCGCCAGTGGGGAGCCAGCCCTTCGGGCAGCGCCTGGCGACCGAGCCGCCAGCCCAGCAGCAGCGTCAGGGCCAGCCCGAACAGGGGCATCATCAGGTTGGAGGTGATGAAGTCCAGCAACTCGAAGATATTCTTGCCAAACAGGGTCAGGGTGGCCCAGGGACCGAACGACAGGCTCACCGGGATGCCACCCGCCATCACCAGGGCAATGACCAGGTTGCACGCCGCGCGGCGGGACCAGCCCAGGCTCTCGCACAGGAAACACTGCAAATGCTCCAGCAGGGAGATGGAGGAGGAGAGCGCCGCCACCACCAGCAGAGAGAAGAACACCACCGCCAGCCCCTGGCCGAAGGGCAGTTGCTGGAACACCGCTGGCATGGTCATGAAGGTGAGGCCCGGGCCCGAGGCCGGGTCAATACCGGTCGCCGCCAGTACCGGGAAGATCATCAGGCCCGCTAGCACGGCGATGACGCTCGCCAGCAGCACCACCCAGAGGCTGGAGCGACCGACCCCTTCGCTGGAAGGCAGGTAGGCGCCATAGGTGGTGTGGATGCCAAGGCCGATGGAGAGGGAGAAAAAGGCCAGCCCCATGGCGTCCAGCACACCCGACATGCCGAGCTTGCTGAAATCGGGCATCAGGAAGTGGCGCACCCCGGCCATGGCGCCCGGCAGGGTGAGGCCGAAGGCCACCAGCAGCAGGATCATGATGAAGAGGGCCGGCATCATCCAGCGCAGGGTGCGCTCCACCCCTTGTTGCACACCGCCCCGCACGAACCACCAGGTCAAGCCGGCAAACAGCAGGTGGGTCAGCACCGGCCAGAGCGGATCACCGACGTAGTCGTTGAAACGGGCGGTCAGTGCCGCGCCGTCCCCCTGTTGCAGCTCCCCCGCCAGGGCCATGCCCGTATACCCCAGGGTCCAGCCGCCCACCACGCTGTAGAAACAGAAGATGAGCAGGCTGCACAGCAAGCCCATGGCACCGACCCAACGCCAGCGCTTGCCCATCAGTTCGCCAAAGGCGCCCACCACCCCGCGCCGGGTCAGGCTGCCGATCAGGGTCTCCCCCATCAGCACCGCCCCCCCCCAGGGTGAAGCTGAACAACAGAAAGACCAGCAGGAAGGCGCCGCCACCGTTGGCGGCGGTGACATAGGGGAACTTCCAGATGGCGCCGAGACCGACCGCGGAACCTGCGGCGGCCAGGATGTAACCGAGCCGGGATGACCATTGGGACTGCTTCATAAGAACTCCACGCGAAAGGCCTGCCAGCGAGGCCCGAAATGGCGCTCAGAGTACGCCCGCGGGCGCGCAATCACTCGGCGTATATCCGATATAAAACTCAGTTTTTAGCATCATTAACAAATAAAATTCGGATAACCCACCAATCGTGCCACAAAATAAAAACCGGAGCGGGTATGCTCCGGTTTGTTGTCTGCTCGGGTCTGGCGGGATTAGATCACCCCCAGCTCCCGCAACCGCTCCATCAGATAGCTGTGGGCGGTGTGACGCTCCGAGAGCACCACGTCCGGACGGGGGTGCAGGAAGAGCGGCAAGGAGATGCGGGACTTGGCGGCACTGCCCCCGGTCGGGTTGATGACCCTGTGGGTGGTGGAGGGGTAGTAGCCGCGGGAGGCCTCCTGCAGCATGTCGCCGATGTTGATGATGAGGGTGCCGAAATCGCAGGGCACATCCATCCACTCCCCGTCTGAACCTTTCACCTGCAGGCCCGGCTCGTTGGAAGCGGGCAGAATGGTCAGCAGGTTGATGTCTTCATGGGCGGCGGCGCGGATGGCACCCGGCTCCTCGGTGCCGTCGAAGGGCGGGTAGTGCAGCACCCGCAGCAGGGTCTTGTGGCTCTCTTCGATCATGGAGGAGAGCGGGCAGCTGTAGTGGGCGGCGATGTCGCCCGGGGTGTGCTGCTCCACCCAGCCCAGCAGCTCGGCGGCCAGATCGTTGGCGAGGCGGTAGTACTCCATCGCCTGCTCTTTCAGCTCTGCCGGCATCTGGCCCCAGGGATAGATGTGGAAGTACTCCTTGATGTCCTTCTGGCTGTGACCCTTGGCCACCTCGGACACCGAGGGCGGGAAGTAGCCGTCCTGGGTCTCGCGATTGAACAGGAAATCCTGCTTCTGTTCGCTCATGAAGAAGCGATACCAGTTGTCATAGATGGACTGCACCAGCTCCTTCGGGATGGGGTGGTGAGTCAGCACCCCGAAGCCGGTGGTGCGCAGGGATTCGGTGAAGCGCTCGGCCGCATCGGGGGAGCGATAATCGACGGTCAGGACTTTCATTGTTTTTATGTTACATGCCAGTTAAAAGTAGGCGCAGTTTACCCTGCCTCCCCCGGCAAGAAAAGGCTGCCGGAAGCCCGTCTACAACGGCTTGAAAATACTGATAAAAACATCATGATACGGCCCCCTCGCCCGGTGCTTGTCCCGGACGGGCCTCCTCTTCTAGAATGCCCCACCCCCTTTGCTGTCGGAGCCCCCTCATGTCCCCCAAGATCCTGTTGTTGACCCTTCCCTTCCTGCTCGCCGGGTGCAGTTCCCTCTCGGAGGAGGAGTGCCGTGCCATGAGCTGGTACAACCAGGGCTATCAGGACGGGGAGCAGGGCAAGACCCGGAGCGCCACCCGCGACTATCAGAAGACCTGCGGGGAGTACGGCCTCAAGGTGGATGAGGCGGAGTGGCAGCGCGGCTACGCCAAGGGGCTGGAGCTCTATTGCATCCCCGAGCTTGCCTACAGCAAGGGACGGGAAGGGAGCGAATACCTGGGGGTCTGCCCCAACGACACCAGCTTCCTCACCCAGTTCGAGCGCGGCCGCAAGGAGTACCTGCTGGAGCAGCGCCTCGGCGAATTGCAGCAGGAGCTGGAACGCACCGAGCGGAGCATCCACCAGCTGGATCAGCAGATCCGGGGCGAGAGCGACAGCCGCCAGCGCGACTACTACCGTGCCCAGCGCGAGCGCGCCATCCGTCACTACGAAGGGGTGTACCGGGACTATAACCGGCTGCGCTTCCCGGATCGGGTGATCCAGTTCTCCTTCGGGAGCTGACAAAAAGGGGCCGACATGGCCCCTTTCTGTTTATGCCGCAGACTGTTTTTCCCCTCAGGCGGGCAGGACCCAGCGCTGCAACGCCAGGGCGATGCCATCCTCGTTGTGATCCGCGGTGACCCGGTCTGCATGGGCCTGGATCTGGGGCGCCGCATTGCCCATGGCCACCGCCAGCCCCACCTGCTCGAACATGCTGATGTCGTTGTTGTTGTCGCCAAAGGCCACCAGGTTCTCCATAGCGATCCCCTCCCTCGCCGCCCACTGGGCCAGCCGGTTGCCCTTGCTGCAACCTGGCTGCACCAGCTCCACCGCATAGGGGGCCGCCCAGTCACGGGTGAAGGGCAGTCTCTCCACCACCTCCCCGACGAAACGGTGCAACCGGCCGGGATCCTGGTTGAACAACTCCAGCTTCCAGATGGGGGACTGCAACCAGGACTCGATATCCTCGGCGGGCAGCAGGGAGACCTTGAGGTGATCCGGCTGGGTTGCCGACCAGCGCCGCATCCGGCCCACGTGCTCCTCGCAGCCCAGGTAGCCGATGCCGTCCCCCAGGTGGAACAGCGCCCCCATCTGCTGGGCCTGCACCTCCTCCAGCAGGGTGGTGAGAGGCGCCACGGCCAGGGGATCCCCGGCGAGGATCCTCTCCTGCACCGGATCATAGAGGTAGGCGCCGTTGCTGCAGATGATGGGGGTGTCGAGGGCCAGCTCGTGGTGGAAGGGACGGGCCGTCATGAAGTGGCGACCCGTCACCAGCAGCACCTTGATGTCGTGGGCCCGGGCCTGGGCCAGGGCCGCCCGGGTAGCGGACGAGATCTTGTGATCCCGGTTCAGCAGGGTGCCGTCCATGTCCAATGCAATGGCCTGATAACGACTCATATCACCTCCAGGAATGTCGAGACGGGTGCGGCGCCATCCCTCCCGTTTCCAGTGCCATGACGACACATCTCACCGCCGGGAATGCGGACTGGGCATCACAAGGCCCATGATGGGAGACGCGCTCGCCGGGGGGCGGGAACAGCGGAGCAAAGAGCCATACCGTCCCAGACTCGGCGCCGCGATGCAAGTCCGGCCCGCCATCCCGTCGCCGAACTGTGATCCCCGCGCCCTTCGTCAGCCCGCCTCGGCGCACCCGGCCACGGCGTTTCGCCTGTCCGCCCGTCTGCGCAATCCGTAGAAACCGAGGGCACAGATCACGCCGCAGAGGCCGGCCAGGTAGAAGGGCCACTCGGTCCCCGCCAGCAGCACCAGGCTGCCCAGCACCACCGCCAGGATCTCGCTGCCCACCGCCAGACCGCGGTAGAGCCCCATCGCCTGCCCCTGCTGGCTGGCATGGCTGCGGTTGGAGACCGCCACCGAGGTGGCCAGCTCCCCCAGACTCATGCCGATGCCGGCCGGGATGAAGGTGAGCGCGAGCCCCCACCACTGGGTCGGCAGGATGAACATCAGCATGCCCGCCGCCATCACCAGGTGGCCGACGATGCCAAGGGAGCTGCCGCGCCAGTGCCGTGCCAGCTGCTCACCGATCCAGGAGCCCAGCATCATGGGCACGCTCACCAGCACGGCGGCCTGGGCCAGTTGCACCGGATCCCATGCCAGCCGCTCCACCAGCCAGACATTGAAGTAGGTGAAGTAGAGCTGTACCGCCCCGTAGCTTGCCAGGGTCAGGGCAAAGTAGGGCAGGAGACGAGGTTGCAACAGCAATTGGCGGGTCGAGAGAGGAACCTCATCCCGGGTCGCCGGCACCGGGGGACGATTGGGCAGCAGCCAGAGCACCAGCAGCAGGTTGATCACCGTCATCCCCACCGCCAGCCAGGCCGCCAGACTGTAATCTCCCGAGACCACGGCCGCATAGCCTCCGATCATGGGGCCCACCACCCAGCCCAGGTTCATGCCGATGTTGATGCGGGCGAAGTTGCGTGCCTTGGTCCTGGCCGTGCTCATGTCCGCCGCCATCGCCTGCACGATGGCGATGTCGCCGTTGAAGAAGCCCTCCACCACCCGGCTCAGCAGCAAGAGCGGCAGGGAACGCCAGGCGATGCCGAGGGCCATCAGCACATACCCCGCCAGCACCCCCACCAGACAGAGGGTCAGCACCGGCTTGCGCCCATGGCGATCGGAGAGACGGCCAAGCAAGGGGGCCCCCAGCAGTTGAAACAACGGATAGAGCCCCATGATGACGCCAAGCCACACCTTGCGGCTCCAGTCCGACGCCTGTGGCGTCAGCATGCCCTGGACCGGATCCAGCAGCAGCGGCGCCAGGACGGGGGAAGGCAGGCTGAATCCCGCCACCGCCAGCGTCACCGTCATCACCAATACCCAGAGGGTCACCTGTCCCTTGATCCCTTCCATCTTCGCCTCATTAAATAAAGTTATCGGTTTATTTATATTGTGAGGGGTCGTCCATTAAGTAAAGCATATTGTTGATTTAAATCGCCCTGCTACCCATAATGACCTCATCCAGGCAGTCACCGCACCGATACCCACCACCGGAGCCCCCATGAACGCCAGTACCGACAAGATCCTCTATCTGCTGAAAACCCGCGGCCCCCAGAGCGCCGCCGAACTCGGCGACCAGTTGCAGATGACGTCCATGGGGGCGCGCCAGCACCTGATGGCCCTGGAGTCCGAGGGCTGGGTGGGGTTTAGTGACGAGGCCCGCGGCCGTGGTCGCCCGGTGCGCCTGTGGCACCTCACCGACCAGGCCTGGCAACGCTTCCCCGACACCCATGGCGATCTGACCCTGCAACTGATCGACGACATCCGGCAGGTGTTTGGCGACGCGGGCATGGAGCAGCTCATCACGCGGCGGGAGCAGCAGATGCAGGCACGCTATGAATCCAGGCTAACCCAGCCGGCGCTGGCAGACAGGCTGATGACGCTCAAGGCGCTGCGCACCCAGGAGGGGTATATGGCGGACATGTCGCAGGAGGAGGACGGCAGCTGGCTGTGGTGGGAGAGTCACTGCCCCATCTGCAGTGCGGCCAGGGCCTGTCGGGGCTTTTGCCGCAGCGAGCTGGCGCTGTTTCGCCGGTTGCTGGCGCCGGCCGAGGTGGAGCGGGAGCAGTATCTGCTGGAGGGGGACAGCCGCTGTCTCTATCGCATCCGGCCGCCCCGCCCCTGAGCGGGCGGAACGCAAAAACAACAAAGCAGGCGCCGGGATGCCTGCTTTGTTGCCTTCGGGGAGGGGGTGCTCTCGTTCCAGCCCGTTGTTTCCCGATAAGGTCGAACGGCTGATGGGGCTCTTGACCCGGTAAGGTCCTTCACCACAGGTGCCTGGTCGGGCGCCTGTCTTGCCACCGGAAGATGTAACCATGGTACTCCCCGCGATGCGGTGAGTGGTTGTGAAGTAGCAGGTATTTTCAGTTGTTTTTGCAATAGTTCACCCTTAATCTAGGAAAAGTGGATTAGTAATTGCGAAGAGGTACGGAGAATGCTGAAACTTGATCGTATAGACAGGCATATTCTGGAGCTGATGCAGGAAAATGGCCGCATCAGCAACCTGGAGCTGGCCGAGCTGGTCGGGCTCTCCCCCTCCCCCTGCTCGCGCCGGGTCAAGGCGCTGGAGGATGCCGGTCTCATCGATACCCATGTCACCCTGCTCAATGCCCGCCAGCTGGGGCTGACCCTCACCGCCTACATTCACATCTCCATGGACAGGCACACTCCGGAGCGGTTCGAGAACTTCGATCGCGCCGTCAAGGATCTGCCCGAGGTGCTGGAGTGCGACCTCATCACCGGCAACGATGCGGATTACCAGCTCAAGGTGGTGGTGCGGGACATGGAGCACTACCAGCACTTCCTGCTGGACAAGCTGACCCACATCTCCGGCGTGACCGGGGTGCGTTCGAGCTTCGTGCTGCGCCGCATCAAACACAAGACCGCCCTGCCGCTCAACCACCTGGGCTGACAACCCACCCCGCATCCGGGGAGCACCAAAAGCAAGAGGAGGCCAGGGCCTCCTCTTCTTGTCTCTGCTATCAAGGGCATTCGCGGTCAACACAGCCCCCGGGCGCCATCGCGCCGCCAGGTGGTGGACGCCTGGTCATGCCTCGACCTGGCTGACGTCCTGCACCTGCAGCAACCAGCCGCTCTGCTCCTGCAGGGGTTCGCCGCGCAGCCGCAGCCGCTCACCGGTCGACACCCACTGCCCTTTGGGCAGAGAGATTTCCAGGCTCTCGCTGCCGTTGTCGAACACCCAGAGATCGGCTCCCAACGACTCCATCAAGTACCCTTCCATCTCCACTCTGGACTCGGCCTGCCAGGAGGGGGAGGCGGTATCACGGCTCTCGATGAAATCCCCCTGAACACCAAAGCTGGCCAGCCCCCACAGAATGGAGAGCCCGACGATGGATGATTGCATCTCTCTCTCCTGTTAGTTTGCTACCTTGAGGGCCAGTATGGGAAGAGAAAAATGAGTGCACCATGAACAAGGTGCCAAAGTGCTGGCAAGATCGCGAAAAAAACCGGCTCCATGGCCGGTCATGTCATTTTATGTCGTACAGGTCACACTACTTGGCCGCTTCTTCTGCCATCCGTGCAGCCCTTGGTTTATTTGTCCACATGGCCACCCCGCGGTGATCCGCACAGATCCCCTCGTCGGTGACCGCCCGCACCCGGACCCCGTCCTTGCAGATGGCCTGCCAGGCATCGGCATCGTCGATCTGCAACTCGGAACGGGGATAGGAGGTATAGGCGCAGGCGCACAGCAGGATGGCAAACAGAGGGAGCAGGGATTGCATGGGTTTCATCGGGTCACTCCTGACGGGGAAAGGGATCAGCGCCCCAGCTGCGCCGCCACGCGATCGCAAAGCTGCTTGAGCTGGGCCAACTCAGCATCGGCCAGATCCACCTGGTTGCGCAAGCTGTCCGCCAGACAGCACTCCCTGACCTCCTGCTGCAACTGGCGTCCCGCCTCGGTCAGGCTGATGCACTTTTGCCGCTCATCTTCGTGGGAGACGGTGCGGGTCAGCCACCCCTTGCTCTCCAGCCGCTTGACGATGGGGGTCAGGGTGCCCGCATCCAGTCCGGTCTCCTGCCCTATCTCCTTGAGGCTGACCTCGTCCCGGGCCCAGAGCGAGAGCATCACCAGGTACTGGGTATAGGTGAGATCCAGCTTGTCCAGCAGCGGCCGATAGGCACGCATCACCGCATTGGAGGCGCTGTAGAGGGCAAAACAGACCTGCTTTTTCAATTCGCTCATGGAGGACCTCGCTGACGACAAGGGGGGCAGTATACCCCATCAACTTCGGGGCTGAATAGTTTGCACACAAAACAGTTGCCAGCCTCCGCGTTCAGGACTACCCTGATTTTAGTTTGCACACAAACAAAAATACCAGGCCGCTGCCCGACGCGCGGCCCCACTGCCGGAGAATGCCCATGAATGCCATCAGCCATCAAATCCAACTGCTGCGTCGCCCCACCGGTCTCCCCACCCTGGAGGACTTCGCCCTCCGGGACGTGCCCCTGCCCGCCCTGCAGGAGGGAGAGGTGCAGGTCGCCAACCAGTGGCTGTCGGTGGACCCCTACATGCGCGGCCGCATGAGCTAGGCCAAAAGCTACGTTCCTCCCTTCCCCCTCAACGGTCCCCTCGACGGCGGCGCCATCGGCACGGTACAGGCATCGCGCCATCCCGATTTCAAGGTGGGGGACAAGGTGAGCAGCATGCTGGGCTGGCGGGATGCCTTCGTGGCAAACGCCGCCCAGCTCACCCGCCTGCCCGACACCACCCTGCCGCCCCAGCGCTTCCTCGGCGCCCTCGGCATGCCGGGCATGACCGCCTGGGCGGGGCTGCACAAGGTGGCACACCTGAAGGCCGGTGAAACCCTGCTGGTCTCGGCAGCCTCCGGGGCGGTCGGCACCATGGCGGTCCAGCTCGCCAAGCAGGCGGGGGCCAGGGTCATCGGCTCCACCGGCTCGGCCGACAAGGTCGCCTACCTCAAGACTCTGGGAGCCGATGCGGTGATCAACTACCGGGAGACCCCGGATCTCGACGCCGAGCTGGCCCGCCTCGCCCCCGAAGGCATCCACGTCTACTTCGAGAACGTGGGGGGCGCCATGCTGGATGCCGCCCTCAACCACCTGGTGGTGCACGGGCGCATCGTGCTGTGCGGCCTCATCGAGCAGTACAACAGCAACGGCCAGGCCAGCGGCCCGCGCAACCTCTCCCAGGTGATCCGCAAGCGTATCCTGATGCAGGGGCTGCTGGTCTCCGATCACTGGCAGCACTACGGGGAATTCCTGGCCGAGGCCATGCCGGCCTTCGAGGCGGGCACCCTCCAGGCCGAGGAGACCGTCAGCGAGGGGCTGGCCAGCATGCCGCAAGCCTTTATCGGACTGTTCCAGGGCCGCAATACCGGCAAGATGCTGGTCAGACTGCCCTGATCCGGGGGCGTTTTCCATCTGTTTAACAGATAGAATTTCGCCATACCCATCCATTTAAGCGATGGAGAATCGGCATCCGATCCCCCTTGAACAGGCGGCTTGCACAACGGGCCCATCCCCCCTAAGGTGGGCCCGTTTTCCCTGGCGCACCCCGCCGTCTCAGCAAGGAGCCTCCCCTATGTCTACCCCCTATCCCCGCGTCGGTGTCGGCGTCATTCTCACCAATGGCCAGGGCCAGGTACTGCTTGGCAAGCGCAAGGGCAGCCATGCCCCCTATTGGTCCATCGCAGGTGGTCATCTGGAATTGGGGGAAACCTTCGAGTCGGCAGCCATCCGGGAGGTGGCGGAAGAGACCGGCTTCGTCATCCGCCAGCCTCGCGTCATCGCCGTCACCAACAACCTGGAGACCTGGCGCGAGAGCGGCCTGCACTACATCTCGGTCACCCTGCTGGCAGATGTGGACGGGGAGCCGCAACTGCTGGAGCCGGAAAAATGCGAGGGCTGGATCTGGTGCGACCCGCACACTCTGCCCGAGCCTCACTTCGATGCCAGTCGCCAGTCCATCGCCTGCTGGCTGGCGGGACAATGCTACCTGCCCCAGCCACAACCTGCCCCCTGACCCTCACCGGCAGGCTGCCGCACGTAATACCGGTACCTCTCGTCTGCTGGCGGAGGCGACCCGCCACCCCGCCAGCCCCTGTTGATGGCAGGCAGCGCGGGAGGGCGTACCGTCACCAAACCGTCACTTTTTTGTCATATTATCCGGGCCAGGATGATGACGAGGAGGGGAAGATGGGACAGGTATTCGTGCAGTTCTTGTGGCTGGGGTGCATCAGCTTCGGCGGGCCGGCCGCCCATATCGGCTATTTTCAGCGCACCTTTGTCCAGCGGCTGGGCTGGCTGAACCAGGGGGAGTTCGCCCAATTGCTGGCCCTGTGCCAACTGCTGCCGGGTCCGGCCTCCAGCCAGCTCGGCTTTGCCATCGGCCGCCACCGTGCCGGCATCGGCGGCGCCCTGGCCGCCTTCGTCGGCTTTACCCTCCCCTCCTTCCTGCTGTTGCTGGCGGCCGCCGTCGGTCTAGGTCAGCTTGCGGGCAACTTCTGGCTGGACGCCGCCCTGCACGGCCTCAAGCTGCTGGCGCTCGTCGTGGTGGCGGATGCGGTGCTCACCATGAGCCGCCAGTTCTGCAAGACGGCGCTGCAACAGGGCGTCATGGTGGCAACCGCCGCCGCCCTCTGGTGCGCCCCCGGTCTTCTGACCCAGGTCGCCACGCTGCTCGGCGCGGCCCTGCTCTGTGCCTTGCGCGAGCCGCACCCGGGGAGTCAGGGCCTCGCGTCCACTCCGGCTCGCCAGCCTCACTGGCCGACCCTGCTGCTGTTCGCCCTGCTGTTCGTCGGCCTGCCCCTGGTGACGAGCGGCCCCGTCAGCCAGTTGCTGGCCGACTTTTACCGGGCAGGCAGCCTGGTGTTTGGCGGTGGTCACGTGGTGCTGCCCCTGTTGCAGGAGAGCCTGGGTCACCACCTGAGCGAGCAGCAGTTCCTGACCGGCTACGGCCTGGCCCAGCTGGTACCCGGCCCCATGTTCACCCTGGCCACCTACCTGGGCGCCGTGCTGCTGCCCGCCACTCCCCTCATCGGAGCGCTGCTGGCGACCCTGGCGCTCTTCCTGCCGGGTTTCTTGCTGCTCTGGGCGCTGGGCCCCTGCTGGCAGCACTGGCTGGCCCGCCCCCGTCTGGCGGGGGCCGTGGCCGGCATCAACGCCGCCGTGGTGGGGCTGCTGCTGGCGGCCCTCTATCAGCCGGTGTGGCAGAGCGCCGTGCTTTCCCCCACCGATCTGGCGCTGGCCGCCGTCGGCTTCTACCTGCTGCGGGTGCCACGGCTCCCCGTTCTGCCCCTCGCCGCCCTGCTGACGGGGGCAGCCCTGCTGCTGGCCTGACGAACCCGCGACAAGTCAGGCAGCGCCCGCCGGGCTGGCGGTCATGGCTCTTATCCCCGAGGGGAGGCAAAGAGAGCAAGATCCGTCAGGACAGCTCGGGCCCGTTGGCCGATAGTGGGCAGCACAGAGGAGAGACCATGGATCACAACCAGACAGAGGCCTACCGCCGACGCTTTCAAACGGTGACAGAGCACATCGAGCGCCATCTCGACGACGACCTGTCGCTGGAGCAGCTCAGCGCCGTGGCGCACTTCTCGCCCTTTCACTTTCATCGGCAATTTGCCGCTTACTGCGGCGTGCCGCTGGGGCGTTACATCCAGCTGCTGCGGCTGAAGCGAGCCTCTTACCGGTTGGCATTCGCTCCTCTGGACAAGGTGACTGATATCGCCCTCGATGCCGGCTTCCAGCATGGCGAATCTTTCAGTCGCGCCTTCAAGCAGACGTTCGGCCTGACGCCCAGCCAGTTCAGGCAGCACCCGGACTGGGCCAGCTGGCATCGCTGCCTGCCACGGCCCCCCACAAAGAGGATTGACCCCATGCGAGTCGACATCATCCAGTTCCCGCAGACCGCCGTCGCCGCCCTGACCCATCAGGGCCTGCCCGAGCGCATCAACGACACCGCGGCGCGCTTCATCCAGTGGCGCAAGGCCACGGGCGGCTCCCCGGTCGCCACCAGCCGGACCTATGGCCTGGCGCCGGACGACCCCGCCACGACGGAGGGTGCGGCGTTTCGCTTTACCCTCTGTGGCAGCGTCGAGGCCCCCGTCGCCGAGGACAATGAGTGGGGCGTGAAGAATGCCCTCATCCCGGCCGGGCGCTGCGCCGTGGTACGCCACCACGGCTCCCACGACCTCCTGGCCGACTGTGCCCGGGCGCTCTACCGCGACTGGCTGCCCGCCAGCGGCGAAGAGCTGCGGGATTTTCCGCTCTTCTTCCACTACCACAACTTTGTACACGAGGTGCCCACCCATGAGCTGGTCACCGACATCTACCTGCCGCTGGCATAGCCCGGCACCTGACAGGGGGAGATAAAAAAGCGGCGCCTCCGAAGGGAGGCGCCGCTGGTCGTGTCGGGGATCAGGCGTCGGGCTCGAAATCCAGGCTCAGGCTGTTGACGCAGTAGCGCTGGCCGGTCTCGGTCGGCCCGTCCGGGAAGACGTGACCCAGGTGAGAGCCACACTGACGGCAGGTGATCTCCACCCGCTTCATGCCGTGGCTGTTGTCCTCGGTGTAGGTCACAGTCCCCTCGATGGCCCGATCGAACGAGGGCCAGCCGCAGCCCGAGTCAAACTTGGCATCCGAGTGGAACAGCACGCTCTTGCAGCAGACGCACAGGTAGTCGCCGCTCTTGCGGTTGTGCAGCAGGGTACCGCTGTAGGGCCGCTCGGTCCCCTTCTCCCAGCAGACGTGAAACTGCTCGGCGCTCAACTTGCTGCGCCACTGCTCGGGATTGTTACCGCTCATACTGACTCCTCGTCATGCTGACCGGGCAGATATGAAACTGCGCGGTTCTCGGGATTGCTACGCAACCGTCCAGGATTATTGCCATTCATATGGACTCCTTGCCATGTGTAGCGGTGACCAGCATACCGAGTCAGGCCGTTTCACTCTACCCTGCCAGCGGGAACTGTGATCCCGTTGGCAACACGGCGGCAACATCCTGCGTGGCGACTACCCCCTCCCTGGCCAGGGCCACCGCCGGCAGGGCGACCCGCTCCAGCAGCTTGAGGGAGTGGGCGCGCCCGACCGCCACCTGCCGCTTGATGTCGTCCGGCAGGAAGGGCAGGCCGTCGTTGGTGGCGGTGTCTATGGTCTGGATCCACTCCATCCCCTCCCCCGGCGGTGGCAGGCGGAACTGGATGTCGTAATCGCTGGCGTTGAACAGCACGAACCAGCGCTCGCCGGTGCAGCCGATCATGCCGATGTCCATGGCGAACGCCTGACCCATGGGGGCATGCCAGTCCTGATCGGTGAGCTGGTGGCCGTCCGGGTGGTACCAGTTGACCTGGTGGCAGCTGGTCGCCTTGCCATTCCAGCTGTCGTCGCTCAGCTGCAGGTTGGAGAAGACCCCGGATTCCGCCCGCAGCGCCATCATCTGGCGAGTGAAGGCGAGCAGCCGCTCGTCCTCCGGGCGCAACTGCCAGTTGACCCAGCTGATCTGGTTGTCCTGGCAGTAGGCGTTGTTGTTGCCAAGCTGGCTGCGGCCCATCTCATCCCCGGCGAGGAAGTGCGGCGTCCCCTGGGAGAGCAGCAGGGTGGCGATCAGGTTGCGCTTCTGCTGCTGGCGCAGGTTGTTCACCCTGGGGTCGAGCGTCGGCCCCTCCACCCCGTGGTTATGGGAGAGGTTGTGACCGTGGCCGTCTCTATTGTCCTCGCCGTTGGCCTGGTTGTGGCGCTGGTTGTAGGAGACCAGATCCTCCAGGGTGAAGCCGTCGTGATAGCAGAGGTAGTTGACGCTGGTGTGGGGGGCGCGCCAGTTCTTCGGGAAGAGATCCCGCGAGCCCACCAGCCGGGTGGCGAAGTCCCCCATCTTGCCCGCGTCGCCGCGCCAGAAGGCGCGCACCGTGTCGCGATAGCGATCGTTGATCTCCAGCCACTGGCTCGGGAACTGGCTGAGACGATAGCCAAAGGGGCCGATGTCCCAGGGCTCGGCGATGAGCCTGACCCGCGCCAGCACGGGATCCGCCATCATGGCCTTGAAGAAGGCGCTCATGGGATCGAACTCCCCCGCCTCCCGCGCCAGAGTCACCGCCAGATCGAAGCGGAAACCGTCCACCTGCATCTCGGTGACCCAGTAGCGCAGGGCGTCGAGCACCAGCCGCAGGGTGTTGGGATGATCCAGATTGACGCTGTTGCCACAGCCGGTGACGTTGGCGTGACGGTGGTAGTCCGGCCCGTGGGCCCCCGACTCGAAGGCGTAGTAGCCCGCGTTGTCGAACCCCTTGAACGACAGCATGGGGCCGTCGAAGCCGGATTCCGCGGTGTGGTTGTAGACCACGTCCAGGATCACCTCGATCCCGGCCCGGTGCAGCTCCCGCACCATGGTCTTGAACTCGGTTACCGCCTCCTTCGCCGCGTAGCGCGGCTCGGGGGCGAAGAAGGCGATGGGGTTGTAGCCCCAGTAATTGGTGAGCCCGAGCTGCTCGAGCCTGGGCTCGGACATGAAGGCCGCCACCGGCATCAGCTGCACCGAGGTGACCCCCAGCGACTGCAGGTGCTCGATCATCAGCGGGTGGCTGATGCCCAGATAGGTGCCCTGCAGCTCCTTGGGGATCCCGGGGTGCTGGCGGGTGAAGCCCTTGACGTGGGTCTCGTAGAGCACGACCCGCTCGGGCGGGATGCCGGGCTTGCCGACCCCCTGCCAGTCGAAGGCATCGTCCACCACCACGGACTTGGCCACCATGGCCGCGCTGTCCCCCTGATAGAGGGCGTCGTCCCAGTAGGTAGGACGGCTCAGTGCCCTGGCATAGGGGTCGATCAGCAGCTTGTCCGGGTCGAACAACAGGCCGTCCTGGGGGCTGCCATGGACCCGATAACCGTAGCGCTGACCGGCCTTGACGCCGCGCACATGGCCGAACCAGTACTGGCCTCGCCGGCCGGGCAGGGCCAGCCGGGCCTGCTCCTGCTCCTCTTCGTCGAACAGGCAGAGCTCCACCTTGTCCGATTGCGGTGCCCAGACGCAGAAGTGGCAGCCCGTCTCGTCGAGCCGGGCGCCCAGCGGGTGATCCACCCCGTTTTCCATTGCGAACATCAAGACTCCTGTTTGATGAACAAGGTCGCGAGCGGCGGCAGATCCAGCACTATGCTGTGCGCCATGCCCTGCCAGGGCGTCGGCTCGGCGACGAAGACCAGACCCACATCATAGTTGCTGCCCCAGTAATGCTCGCTGTCGGTGTTGAGCACCACCCGATAGTGGCCGGCCGCCGGCACCCCGAGGCGATAGCCGACCCGAGGCACCGGGGTGAAGTTGCAGGCCACCATCAGGGGATGCGCCCCCAGCTTGTCCGCCCGTAGCCAAGCGAAGATGCTGTTGTCGGCGTCGTTGTGATCCAGCCAGCGGAAACCGGCCTGTTCATAATCGGCCTGATACAAGGCAGCCTCGTGACGATAGAGGTGGTTGAGATCCCGGATCAGCCGCTGCTGGCCGCCGTGCTTGGGATACTGCAACAGGTGCCAGGGCAGCTGGGCGTCGTGGTTCCACTCATTGCTCTGGGCGATCTCGGTACCCATGAAGTTCAGCTTCTTGCCGGGGTGGGCATACATGAAGCCCATGTAGGCGCGCAGGTTCGCGGCCTGCTGCCACTCGTCGCCGGGCATCTTGTAGAGCAGGGAGTGCTTGCCGTGGACCACCTCGTCGTGGGAGAGGGACAGGATGAAGTTCTCGTCATAGTGGTACACCATGGAGAAGGTCATGTCGTTGTGGTGGTAACGGCGGTGGATGGGCTCCTTCTGCATGTAGCTGAGGGTGTCGTGCATCCAGCCCATATTCCACTTGAAGCCAAAACCCAGGCCGCCGAGGAAGGTGGGACGGGAAACCCCGGCGAAGGCGGTGGACTCCTCGGCGATGGTCATGGCATGGGGGTACTTGCCGTACACCTCCTCGTTGGTCCACTTCAAGAGGCTGATTGCCTCGTAGTTGTGGTTGCCGCCATCGACGTTCGGCACCCACTCGCCGGCGTTGCGGGAGTAGTCCAGATAGAGCATGGAGGCGACCGCATCCACCCGCAGGCCGTCGACGTGGAACTTGTCGAGCCAGAACAGAGCGCTCGCCACCAGGAACTGGCGCACGGTATCGCGACCGAAGTCATAAATGTAGGAGTTCCAGTCCGGGTGCCAGCCACGGCGCGGATCCTCGTACTCGTAGAGCGGGGTGCCGTCGAAGCGGGCCAGGCCGTGGGCGTCGGACGGGAAGTGGGCGGGCACCCAGTCGAGGATGACGCCGATCCCGGCCTGGTGGCACTGGTCCACGAAGTATTTGAAGTCGTCGGCGCTGCCGTAGCGACTGGTGGGGGAGAACATGCCCACCGGCTGGTAGCCCCAGGAGCCGCTGAACGGGTGCTCGGAGACCGGCAGCAGCTCGATGTGGGTATACTCCATCTCCTTGATGTAGTTCACCAGTTCCACCGCCAGCTCGCGCCAGTTCAGGCTGTCGCCGTTGGGGTGGCGCTTCCAGGAGCCCACGTGCAGCTCGTAGATGGAGAGCGGCTGCTCCAGCTTGTCGTTGCGTTGGCTCTCGCGCCAGGCGGCATCCTGCCACTGGTACTGATCGTGGTCATAGACCACGGAGGCGAACGAGGGGTACTGCTCGCAGTAGAAACCCACCGGGTCGCTCTTGTGGGGCAGCCGGTTGCCCATGGGGTCTTTGAGCTCGAACTTGTAGCGATCCCCGGCCTTGAGCCCCGGCACGAACAGCACCCAGTGACCGCACTGGCTGCGCTGCATGGGGTGGCGACGGCCATCCCAGAAGTTGAAGTCGCCTATGAGGCTCACCGCGGTGGCGCTCGGCGCATAGACGGCGAAGCGCACCCCCTCCACCTGCTGGCCGAGGTGCTCCACTGTGCGCAGTTGTGCACCTAGGGTGTGGTAGAGGTTTTCCGGTTGCCAGGTCAGCTCCGCCAACCCTTCCCAGGCGGCGGCCTGGAACTGGTAGGGGTCTATGATGTCGGCACTGGCGTCGGCGTAGCTGGCGATGAGCTGGTAGGGAAAGGGATTCTTGCGGCGGGTGAAAACAGTTTCAAAGAGGCCCGCTTCGTCAGCGGCAGTCAGGGTGGCAACTATCTTGCCTGACTTGAGGTCTCTGACCCGGACCTCGAGCGCATCGGGCAACCAGGCGGTGAGTTTCAGGCCTGGCCCATCCGGATTGGCCAGCAGGCCTAGATGGGAGAAGGGATCGGCACAGCGGGCGGCAACCAAACGTTCAACGGGCATCGACATTTCCTTTGATGGCTGAACATCCGCTTCGGCCTGGGCCGAAGCGGATGAAAGTGAGTCACATGTTGGCGATTAAGGCTCAACGGCTGGCCTCGTCACGGGCCCGGCTCATCTTGCCCGCCAGATTCTTGAGCGCCTCATCGGCGAAAATATCCTCCAGATCCCGGGAGAGCTTGCGACGCCAGTTGGGGTATTCGTAACTGGTGCCCGGCACGTTGACCGGCTTGTCCATCTCCAGCCAGTCTTCCAGCTGGGTGCTGAACAGGGCACAGCTGCCGCGGGACATGTGCAGTTGCAGACCGTGGTTGAGCTCGGTGTTCATGCCGACCCAGTTCACGTCGTGGCTGATATTGCCAGAGATGACCCCATGGGCATGCAGGCTGTCAAGGATCCGCTGCTTGGCCTGGTGGCGATCAGCATACAGGGTCTTGAGCACCTCTTCATCCGGATACAGGCCCAGTTCGCGTCCCAACGCCAGATCGTCGCAATGCCAGAAGCCCTTGAGGGTCGGCATGTCGTGAGTGGTCAGGGCCGACATCGCCTGCTCGGCGTAGTGGGCCGGGGAGATGAAGCCGCCATCGTCCTTGGAGCGCTCGAAGAAGAACACCTTGTAGGAGTGGACGCCGTTCTCCTTCAGGGTCACGTCGATCCCCTCCGGCACTGTGCCGAGATCCTCGCCGATCAGCAGGCACTGGTTGCGGTGGGATTCGAGGGCCAGGATCCCCAGCAGGTCGTTGACCGGGTAATAGATGTAGGCACCCTTGGCGGCGGACTCTCCGGGCGGCACCCACCACAGGCGCAGCAAGGCCATCACGTGGTCGATACGCAGGGCACCGCAGGAGCGCATGTTGGCGCGGAACAGATCCACCATGGGCTGGTAGGCCGCCTCGAACAGCTGGTTCGGGTTCATGGGGGGCAGGCCCCAGTTCTGGCCGAGGGGGCCGAGAATGTCGGGCGGCGCACCGACCGAGGCTTTCGGGCAGTAGAGATCCCGGTTCGCCCAGATCTCGGTGGAGCCTTCGGAGACACCCACCGCCAGATCCCGGTAGATCCCCATCACCATGCCGGCGGCCTTGGCGCGGGCATCGGCCTGGGCCAGCTGCTCGTCGGCCAGGAACTGCAGGTAGAGGTAGAAGGCCACGTCCTGGTTGTGCTCGGCCATCCAGGCGGCAACGGCCGGGTTGTGGTAGTCACGGAACTGCTCAGGCCAGACCGGCCAGCCCCAGGCGTTGTCGCTCTTGGCATAGAAGTGGGCCTGCAGGGCATCGAACGCCGCCTGCTGTTGCAGGCTGTCGCCACCGGCGGCCACGAAGGCATCGAACGCAGCCTGGCGCTCGGCGCTGAAGCTGGCCTGGTCGAACACCTGGCGCAGCATGCCGATCTTGGTCTGGATGACGCCGGTGTAGTCCACGTTGTCCTTGACCCGCAGGGAGGTGAGGTGCTGCTGGAAGGCCGGGCTCGCCACCTCCGCCTTCAGGCGATCGTTGCTCAGGAATTCGGGCACCGCCTCCACATCGATATAGGCGACGTTGAGCCAGCGACGGGAAGAGGGGCTGTAGGGGCTGGCGCTCTCCGGGTTGGCCGGATAGAGAGCATGAATGGGGTTGAGGCCGACGAAGTGGGCGCCCCAGGCGGCGGCTTTCTCCACCAGCTGACCGAGATCGCTGAAGTCGCCGATGCCCCAGTTGTGGCGGCTGCGCAGGCAGTAGAGCTGCACGCTCGGGCCCCACACCTTGCGACCATTGGCGATGGGCGCCTGCTTGTAGCAGGACTTGGGGGCGACGATGAGACGCATGGTGGCCAGCGGCTCGTCATTGCCCTCTTCGAGCAGGATGAGCTGGTGATAACCCAGCGCCGGCTGGACATCCAGGGTGACGCGATAGGCCTGGCACTCCATCTCCTCGAACTCGGCCACCCCGACCAGCTCACCCTCGATGGGAGTGAATTGACCGGACAGCACGGCACCCTGCTCCTGCTGGAGCTGCCAGGTGAGGGCGTCGTTGACGAATTCGATGGGCAGACGGACTTCGAGGCTGATGGGCTCGCCGCTGCGGACCACCATCACGGGATCCAGTGGCCGCAGCCAGTGCTGGCGATGCTCCTGCTCCAGCTGCTCGGTCAGGGCGGCCTCGTCGTCGACGCGGTAACCCATGGCGCCCAGCATGGCGGCCTTGCTCTCTTCGGATACCAGGGCCGGCTGGCCCCAGGCATCAACATACTCACTGGCAATGCCTTTGGCGGCAGCCAGCTGTTCAATCAGGGTGGTCATAGTTTGAGAATTCCCGCTGTGGATTCTGTCTACGCTATTTTGTGATTAATTTTTTGGTTGGTATTTGAACAGTGGCTCTTTGGCCATGCTAAACCGCGCACATTTTTACATATCTCCCCGGCTGGATGTGTGACCGGGCAGGCACTATTGTTGTTCTCTGCCACCGACTTTGCTGATGATGCATTCAACAAAAGTTGGTAGCCAGTTACATAAACCGAAAATAAATTTCACAGTTTTTCATGATATAGCGCAATTTCGCGCAGATTGTTGGTTGACTCGCGAGGGAGTTCTAGTAAATTTACAAACGGAATTTTCTTTGACTACTGAACAGTTAGGTAACCAATTATGACTATCAAAGTAGGTATTAACGGTTTTGGCCGTATCGGTCGTTTCGTTTTCCGTCTGGCCGCTGAGCGTGCTGACATCGAAGTGGTTGGTATCAACGACCTGATCGACGTTGACTACATGGCTTACATGCTGAAGTACGACTCCACTCACGGTCGCTTCAAGGGCACTGTTGAAGTCAAAGACGGCAACCTGATCGTCAACGGCAAAACCGTACGTGTTACCGCTGAACGTGACCCGGCCAACCTGAAATGGGGCGAAATCGGTGTTGACGTTGTTGCCGAAGCAACCGGTCTGTTCCTGACCGACGAAACCGCTCGAAAGCACATCGCTGCCGGTGCCAAGAAAGTCGTACTGACCGGTCCGTCCAAAGACGCTACCCCGATGTTCGTCATGGGCGTCAACCAGGATTCCTACGCTGGCCAGGACATCGTTTCCAACGCTTCCTGCACCACCAACTGCCTGGCCCCCATCGCCAAGGTTCTGAACGATACCTTCGGTATCGAATCCGGCCTGATGACCACCGTTCACGCTACCACTGCTACCCAGAAGACCGTTGATGGTCCGTCTGCCAAAGACTGGCGCGGTGGCCGCGGTGCGGCTCAGAACATCATCCCGTCCTCTACCGGTGCTGCCAAGGCTGTTGGCGTGGTCATCCCGGAACTGAACGGCAAGCTGACCGGCATGGCCTTCCGCGTGCCGACTCCGGACGTGTCCGTTGTTGACCTGACCGTCAACCTGAAGAAAGAAGCGTCCTACGCTGAAATCTGCCAGGCCATGAAGGCTGCCTCCGAAGGCGCCATGAAGGGCGTGCTGGGCTACACCGAAGACGAAGTGGTTTCCACCGACTTCTTGGGTGAGCGTCAGACTTCCGTGTTCGATGCCAAGGCTGGTATCCAGCTGAACAAGACCTTCGTGAAAGTCGTCTCCTGGTACGACAACGAAATGGGCTACTCCAGCAAGGTTCTGGACCTGATCGCTCACATCTCCAAGTAATTTGGGATGCGCAATCGCGTAGCTTGAAAAAAGGCGGCCAATGGCCGCCTTTTTGTATTCTGAATCACGGACCCTTTCTGAATGTCCCCGAGCACTGGAGCCTTTATGACACCGACACGTACGCTGACTGCCCACTGCACCCTGAGCCAGGATGGCCTGCCCCTGCTGACCATAGACAATGAGCACGCCAGGGCCGAGATAAGCCTGTTTGGCGCCCATGTGCTGCGTTACCAACGCCATAGTGAGCCGGCCTCTCTCTGGCTCAGCGACAAGGCGATACTGGATGGCAGCAAGCCCATTCGCGGCGGCATTCCCCTCTGCTGGCCCTGGTTCGGCCCCTCCCCCGCTCGCGTTGGCAGCGGCAAGCCGGCTCATGGCTTCGCACGCAACTGCCTGTGGACGCTGGATGGGGTCTCCGATCACGGGGATGGCACACTCGTCCACCTCTCCCTGCGTGACAACGATGCCAGCAGGACACTCTGGCCCCATGCCTTCGAGCTGGAGCTGGACGTACTGGTCGGCAAGGAGCTTTCCCTGGTGCTGACCACCCGCAACACCGGCAAGTCAGCGCTCACCTACAATGCCGCCCTGCACACCTACCTGCAGATCAGTGCGCCGGAAGCGGTGACCGTGACCGGCCTCGGCGAACCCTATCTGGACAAGCTGACCGGCCGAAACGAACTGCAACAGGGAGCGCTGACCGTCACCGCAGCCATGGATCGCATCTACCGCCAGCCCGATGCCATGGTCAGCGTGCAGGATGGTGAGCGCACCACCCGGGTGGTCAACGGCAACCACGACAGCGTGGTGGTCTGGACCCCCTGGCAGGAAGGGGCCAGCGCCATGGCCGACATGAGTGACAACGGTTATCGCACCATGCTCTGTGTCGAGGCGGCCATCACCGCCGAGGACGGGATCACCGTCCCGCCCGACGAGGAGCACAGCTTCTCCACCGTCATCATCTGACGATACAGATGACGGATAAATAAAGAGGGCTCCCGCGGGAGCCCTCTTTGCATCTTGCCATCAGCGTCAGTCAGGCGTTGCCCTGGGTCTTGAGCTTGAGCTCGGCGGCGAAATCCAGCATGCGGTCGAGCGGGACAAGCGCTTTGAGACGCAGTGCCTCATCCACATGGATCTCGTGACGCTCGGCGCCGTCGGTCAGGGCCTCCTTGATGGCCACCAGGCCGTTCATCGCCATCCAGGGGCAGTGGGCGCAGCTGCGGCAGGTGGCACCATCACCACCGGTGGGCGCCTCCACCATCTCTTTCTCCGGGCATGCCTGCTGCATCTTGTAGAAGATGCCGCGATCGGTCGCCACGATCAGTTTCTGCTGGGGCAGCTCTTTGGCGGCCTTGATGAGCTGGCTGGTAGAACCCACCGCATCCGCCAGTTCGATGACGGAGGCCGGAGACTCCGGGTGCACCAGCACGGCGGCATCCGGGTTCTGGGCCTTGAGCTCGCGCAGCGCCTTGGCCTTGAACTCGTCGTGCACGATGCAGTGCCCCTGCCAGCGCAGCATCTCGGCCCCCGTCTTCTTCTCGATGTAGGCGCCGAGGTGGCGGTCCGGGCCCCAGATGATCTTGTGACCCTGACTGTCCAGATGTTCGACGATCTCCAGCGCAATGCTGGAGGTGACCACCCAGTCGGCCCGTGCTTTCACCGCTGCCGAGGTATTGGCATAGACCACCACGATGTGATCGGGGTGGGCATCGCAGAAGGCGGAGAACTGGTCGATGGGACAACCCAGATCAAGAGAGCACTCGGCCTCCAGCGTCGGCATCAGCACCCGCTTGTGGGGGCTCAGAATCTTGGAGGTCTCTCCCATGAAGCGCACACCAGCCACGATCAGGGTCTGGGCCGCATGGTCGCGACCGAAGCGGGCCATCTCCAGGGAGTCACCCACGAAGCCACCGGTGGCTTCTGCCAGGGCCTGGATCTCGGGATCCGTGTAGTAATGGGCAACCAGCACGGCCTGGCGCGCCTCGAGCAGCACCTTGATCTCGGCGATCAGGGTCGCCTTCTGCTCGGGAGTCAGGGGCTGTGGTTTGGCCGGGAAGGGGTAGTCCATCTCGACTACCGGCGGAATACTGCTCAGTGCATTGCTCATTGCGACTGTTCCATCAACGCTCGGGAAGGCCAAAATTATAACCAGAAGCCGTGCACAAACCCATCAACAAATCCAGTACAGTACAACTGTCAGGATCCGCTCCGACCATATCGTTGTCATTCTTGCCAAAAGGAGTTGTCGAATGAAACAACGTTCGCTCAAGACCAAGTTGTTGTTGCTCACGCTGGGACTTTTTCTCGCCAGTGGCGTCGCCATGACATGGATACAGTCCTCCTCGCTGAACGGCCTGCGCGATGACATCATGGCGCAGACCCGTGGCGCCCTGGAGCAGGAGGTTTCCCGTTCCCTGCAATTCCAGGCAGAGCGGTATGCAGTGCAGATCGAAGACCAGTTGCAGCAGGCCTATCAGATACCGCTCGGCATGGCGGCGCAGCTTGAAGGAAGCATGGCCCAGCCGGACCAGCGGCTGAGTCGCCCACAAGTGGAGCTGCTGCTTGGCAGCCGCCTGCGCCAGGCAAACGGGATCAGTTCCATCTACGCCCAGTTCGAACCCAACGGTTACGACGGACAGGACGCCGACTGGCAGACGGGCGCCAGCCATTCGGTTGCCGGCAAGGGCAGTCTCGAGGTCTACTTCACCCGGGAACAGAACGGAAACATCGCGCAGCAGACCATAGATGCCGCCACCAGTGACGCCAAGTTCGACACCTCGCGCAATGAATTCGGCATTCGCAACAGCGAGTGGTATCTCTGCGGTCGCGAGACTCGTCGCCCCTGCCTGATGGAACCCTACCTCTACGAGATAAGCACTGGCCAGAAGATGCTGATGACCAGCCTGACGGTGCCCGTCCTCAAAGATGGCAAGTTTGCCGGGATCACCGGGGTCGACATGAACCTGCCCATCTTCCAGCAACTGGCCGAGCACCTAGGCAAGAGCCTCTATGACAACCAGGCCGAGGTCACCCTGGTCAGCAAGACGGGCTTCATCGTCGGCAGCAACCGCCATTCGGACAAATTGGGGCGCCCCCTGACAGAGGCCGGACTGGTTACCCCGAATGGACACCCCGCCGATACCGACAGCGATTTCATCCTGCAGCAGCCCATACGGATCGAGGCCGCCGACAACCAGTGGTGGCTGATGATCAAGGTGCCCAAGGCCCTCGCCCTCAGCCAGGCCAACACCATCAGCCAGCAGCTCGGCAGCCTGTTGCAGGCTACCCAGCAGCAGCAGCTGGTTGCCATCGTTGTCATCACCCTGGTGGCCCTGGGCCTGCTTGTCTGGTTCATCCAGACCATCACGGCGCCCCTCTCCCTCATCAGCCGCCACGTCTCCCACCTCGCCAGCAATGAAGGCGACCTGACCCAGCAGATGCGTATCGACACCCACCAGGAGCTCATCGAGCTGGGCAGGCATCTCAATGCCTTCCTCGGCAAGCTGAGGGCCATGGTGCAGGGCAGCAAGCAGATAGGGCAACAGGTGCATCAGCAGGCCAGGGGCATGAAACAGACGGCCGATGCCATGCGCAGCAGCCTGGATGATCAGAGCCTGGAGCTGGAGAGCGTGGTCAGCGCCATGCACGAGATGAGCACCACGGCAGTCAGTGTGGCGGGCTATGCGGAACAGGCGGCGCAGGAGTCTGAAGCGGCGACCCACCATGTCAGCACGGCCCAGCAGACCTTGAGCAGGGCCCGCAACGAGATCCATACCCTGGTCGAGGACATGCATCAGGCCGACAAGGCGGTCGCCCAGGTCGCCCAGCGCAGCACCAATATCAGCCATATTCTCGATGTGATCCGGGCCATTGCCGAACAGACCAACCTGCTGGCCCTCAACGCAGCCATCGAGGCGGCGCGGGCCGGCGACATGGGCAGGGGTTTTGCCGTCGTGGCGGACGAGGTGAGGGCGCTGGCCAACAAGACCCGCTCATCCACCGACGAGATAGGGCAGCTCATCGGCAGCCTGCAAACCGAGGTCACCAGCAGCCAGCAGTTGATGAGCACGGGGATCGCCCGCTCGGTGAGCACGGTTGAAGGCACGGAGCAGGCCTTCGAGGCACTCAATCAAGTGGTCACCCAGATCCAGCAGATCCATGATCACATCAGCCAGGTGGCGACCGCCGCCGAGCAGCAGAGTGCCGTGAGCGACACCATCAACCAGAACCTGATGCGCATCGGCGACGCCGCCACCACCCTGGGACAAGAGGCCAATGCCAGCCAGCGCCTGAGCGAGGCACTGGAACAGGCGGCCACCACCCTGGCAAGCGAGCTGGATCGACTGCGAACCTGATGAGAGACGGAAACGAAAAAGCCCGCATCGCTGCGGGCTTTTCAATATGGTGGTCGTTACTGGGCTCGAACCAGTGACCCCCTCCTTGTAAGGGAGGTGCTCTCCCAGCTGAGCTAAACGACCTGGGATATGACTGAAATGATGGTGGGTCGTGCTGGATTCGAACCAGCGACCAATTGATTAAAAGTCAACTGCTCTACCGACTGAGCTAACGACCCATCGAAATCATTTTTTAAAGCATGGTGGTCGTTACTGGGCTCGAACCAGTGACCCCCTCCTTGTAAGGGAGGTGCTCTCCCAGCTGAGCTAAACGACCA
>NZ_JAPCIS010000009.1:0-67386 GCF_027707425.1 Aeromonas sp. QDB63 | reverse complement strand
CCATGGTGGTCGTTACTGGGCTCGAACCAGTGACCCCCTCCTTGTAAGGGAGGTGCTCTCCCAGCTGAGCTAAACGACCTGGGATTCAATGTTCAGAGTGGTGGGTCGTGTAGGGTTCGAACCTACGACCAATTGATTAAGAGTCAACTGCTCTACCGACTGAGCTAACGACCCACATCCTGAACCTTTCACCAACCGCATGTGGCGGCCAGTGTTACAACATGGTGGTCGTTACTGGGCTCGAACCAGTGACCCCCTCCTTGTAAGGGAGGTGCTCTCCCAGCTGAGCTAAACGACCTGGGATTCTGTGTTCAGAGTGGTGGGTCGTGTAGGGTTCGAACCTACGACCAATTGATTAAGAGTCAACTGCTCTACCGACTGAGCTAACGACCCACATCCTGAACCTTTCACCAACCGCATGTGGCGGCCAGCATTACAACATGGTGGTCGTTACTGGGCTCGAACCAGTGACCCCCTCCTTGTAAGGGAGGTGCTCTCCCAGCTGAGCTAAACGACCTGGGAATATTGTCTTCACCTGCTGTGAAGAAATGGTGGGTCGTGCTGGATTCGAACCAGCGACCAATTGATTAAAAGTCAACTGCTCTACCGACTGAGCTAACGACCCTCACCACGACCAGTGCCGACTGCATTACTGCTCCGGCTCTGACGGCGGCCTATATTACGGATTTATCATCCTGGCGCAATAGAAAAATCTTAAATTAAATCTGATTGTTCACTGCGCATACAAAGCAGAGAGTTCTTTACAAGAGTGTTACGAAAACAGTGACATGCAGCAATGTCACAGCTTGGCCAGACTCTGTTTGGCCAGCTGGGCCGGCGAGGTGTTGGGGTAACCCTTGATCACCTGCTCATAGAAGGCCTTGGCCTCTGCTTTTTTACCGTCAAGCTGGGCGAGCATGCCGAGTTTCAGCAGGGCATCGGCCCGCTTGGGTGACTTGCTGTATTTGTTCGCCACCGTGGAGAACTGGCTCGCGGCCCCCGCCCTGTCACCCTTGTTGAACATCAGCTGGCCGAGCCAGTAGTGGGCATTGGGAACATAGCTGGAGTTCGGGAACTGCTTGATGAACCCTTCGAAGGCAGGAATGGCCTTGTCGTAGTTCTTCTCCTTGAGCACCATGTTCACGGCTGCGTCGTAGGCCTGGTTCTCATCCTGGTTGGTGGAGTAGTTGGCAGCCGCGGCAGGAGGCGTTGCAGCACCTGCAGCAGGTGTTGCGGGCGCGGCGGCAGGCTGGCTGTTGGCCACCTTGTCGAGCTCTTGGTAGAGTTGGCGCTGGCGCTCCTGGGACTGCTCCATCTGGTAGGTCTGCTGTTCCAGCTGACCACGCAGCTCGGAGACCTCCCCTTGCAGGGAGTCGACCTGTTGCTGCAGTTCGGCCTGCAGACGCAGACGGGCGTTGAGGGTACGCTCCAGCAGAGCAACCCGGTCTTCCAGGCTGCCGGTCGGTACGATGGCACCATTGTTGCCGCTCAGCACCACGCCGCTGCTGCCAGAATCCCCGCTCAGATCGCTCACGGGTGCCGCCGCTTGCGTATTCAAAGCAACCAACACGGCCAGCGCAACACCAGCTTGCTTGTACACAGATTTCATTCGGATCAAACCTTAGCGTTTAGTGCAAATAAAACGGCCAGCGCATAGTCGCTCGCTGATACAGATTTCATTCGGATCAAACCTTGACGTTTAGTGCAAATAAAACGGCCATCGAAATGGCCGCTTGCATATAAACGAACTTCGTTCGACTCAAACCTTAGTAAACCAGGACCGCACGGCGGTTCTTGGCAAAGGCTTCCTCGGTGTGGGACAGATCCAGCGGCTTCTCTTCGCCATAGCTGACGATGGAGAGCTGCTCGGCCTGCACACCCAGGGTTTGCAGATACTTGGCAACAGCCTTGGCACGACGCTCACCCAGCGCGATGTTGTATTCCGGCGTACCGCGCTCGTCGGCGTGGCCTTCGATCAGTACCTTGACGCTCGGACGTTCACGCAGGTAGCTGGCGTGGGCATCCAGCAGGTCGGCGTACTGACCCTGAATGTCGTAACCATCGTACGGGAAGTAGATCACGTTGTCGCGTTGCAGCGCTTCGAACTTCTGACGCATCTGCTCTTCCGGGGACAACATGCCGTTGGCGCCGCCGGTTTGTACACCGCCCATGCCGTCGGTCATGCCGGACTCGGCGCCAGCGGCGTCGGAGTCGGAAGAGGAGCTACAGGCAGCCAGGGTGAACAGTGGCAGTGCGATGGCCAGACCCTTGAGCAGTTTATTGAGTTGCATGCTATTTCCTTAAACCTTTATAACAAAACAAAAAACAATCGATTTTTATCAATTCAAGAAGGGCGACCAAGCTGGTGCACGAATTTCACCGCTACTGGTCGGAAGCACTGCCTTGAAGCGACCGTCGGTCGACACCAATGCAAGACTCTTACGACCCTGATAGATGGTGGCATAAATGATCATGCTGCCATTGGGAGCCACACTTGGCGATTCATCCAGAGCACTCTGGGTCAGTACCAGCATGGCTCCATTTTCCATATCCTGGCGAGCGATGCGATATTGTCCCTGAACCCGGGTCACCATCACCATGGACTTGCCGTCCGGTGTGATGGATGCCCCCTGGTTGGAATCCCCTTCCCAGGTCATCCGGCGAGTCATGCCAGTCGCCAAATTTACGCTATAAATCTGGGGTTTGCCACCACGTTCAGAGGTGAACAGCAAAGTTTGACCGTCCGGCATCCAGGAGGGTTCGGTGTCGATGGTACGGTTATTTGTGACTCGGGTGAGTTGCTTGCTAGCAACATCAACGACATAGATGTCAGGCTGCCCATCTTTGGACAGAACAATAGCCAAACGACGACCGTCTGGAGACCACTCCGGCGCACCGTTGATGCCACGGAAGCTGGTGATCAGACTGCGCTGCTGGGTGTAGATGTCCTGCACATAGATCTCGGACTTCTGGTTCTCGAAGCTCACGTAAGCCAGCTTGCTGCCATCCGGCGACCAGGCCGGGGACATCAGGGGTTCACGGGAGCGCAGCAGGGTCTTCTCGTTGTAGCCGTCGTAGTCGGAGATCCGCAGCTGATACGGGAACTGGGTGCCCTGCTGCACGGAGACATAGGCCAGACGAGTCAGGAAGGCGCCACGCTCACCGGTCAGACGCTCGTAGACGATGTCGGAGATGCGGTGGGCAAACTGGCGCATCTGGGCACCCGGGATGGTCGCCATGCGGCTGTCCAGGATGTAACCGTTCGCTTCACCGCCCTGGGTCTTGGCCAGCTGGCCTTTCAGGACGTCGACCAGCTCGAAGTTGATCTTGTAGGTACCATCACCCACGGCGGCGATGGAGCCGACCACCACGGCTTCGACCCCCTGGGAAGCCCAGGGTGCGAAGTTGATCTCGCCGCTGGTGCTCGGCGTCTGCGGCATCTGGCCACGAGCCAGCGGCTTGAACTTGCCGCTGCGCATCAGGTCGTTGGAGACCACTTCCGCGATATCCTGCGGCAACTGGCCATTGCCCTCCCACTTGAAGGGGGCGATGGCGATGGGGCGCGCACTGTCGATACCGCCGGTGATGACGATGTCCAAGGCCGCCTGAGCGCTCTGGCCTAGCAGAAGGCAGCCAACCAAAGCAAAAAACACTTTTCTTATCATGGCTTAAATACTCTGTTCCAAAAAAATGAGAGGTGAAATCCCTTTATCAGCAGATGCTGCCAACCACGGTCATTGACCCCGTTCTATCACGCTTAGATGCTCGGTTCTAACTTGAGGTTAAACTCCTTCAACATCTCGAATGCCGCCGGATCCTTCGGCACCGGCAACTGGTTGGCCTTCAGCACCGCCGCCTTGCCGGAGCGGCAGACCGCCGGATCACCCTGACCGTTGTCCACCGAGATGACGAAGCCGCTACTGGCCAACTTGACACCGATAGTACATGTTTTGCCCCGCATGGTGGGATCCAAAATCATGTAGCGCTCGACCGTGGCCTTGATGAGGGCGGCATACTTGTCGACTTCGCCCTTGGCGGCTGCCGATGCTGCCTGACTGCGCGCATTGGCCTCGGCGGCCAGCTGCTGCTCCATCATGGCTTCCATCTCTTTTTGCAACTTGGCCTCTTCGGCCGCCTTGCGCTTGCGCTCCGCCTCAATCTTGGCCTTTCTGTCAGCCTCGGCCTTCGCCTTCTTCTCTGCGTCAGCTTTTGCCTTCTTGTCAGCCTCTTCCTTCGCCTTCTTCTCGGCCTCCGCCTTGGCTTTCTTCTCGGCTTCCGCCTTCGCCTTTTTCTCGGCTTCGGCCTTGGCCTTCTTCTCGGCTTCCGCTTTCTTGGCCTTGGCCTCTTCCGCCTTGGCCTTCTCTTCAGCCTGCTTCTTCTCCAGCTCTTCTTTTTTCTTCTTGAGCGCCAGCGCCTTGGCCTCTTCCGCCGCCTTGCGTTCGGCTTCGGCCTTCTTGGTCTTCTGCTCTTCCAGCTTGCGGGCTTCCTCGGCTTTCTGGGCCTTCTCTTCCGCCTGCTTCTGTTCAGCCTCTTTCTTCTGCTTGTCGGCTTCGGCCTTGCGGGTCGCCTCTTCGGCCTGCTTGCGCTTGGTCTCGGCGATACGCAGACGCTCCTGCTCCTGTGCCAGCTCGCGTTTGACGCGCTCAGCGTCTTCCTTGTCTTTCTGCTGCTGTGCAGCCTTGGGCTGGGCCTGCTTCTGCTGCTGGACCTGCTGCATCTGCTGCTCCAGCATTTCGCTGTCCATCATGACCGCATTGACGATCTGTCCCTTGGACTCGGGGCGCTTGGGTTTGCTGAAGTCGACACCGACCAGCAGGATGATGCCGATGATCAGATGCAGCAGCAGCGACGCGACGAGATAACCGGAAATACCACGCTTCACATCCATCTCCGTCAGTTCACCGGATCCGTCATCAGACCAACCTGAGGCACACCGGCTTTCTTGAGGGCCACCATCAGCAGGATCACCTCCTCGTAGCGCACGGACTTATCACCGGCGACCACCACGGGTGCGTTCTGGTTGATGGCCAGATAGCCCATGGCCTTCTCGGTGATGTACTGCTGCATCGCCTCTGGGGTGCCACTCGGTACGGGTTCGTCATCCGCCTCGCCGGCCTTGATGACGTACTCACCCTCGGTATTGACGCTGACGATGAAAGGCGGCTTGGAGTCTTCCGGCAACTGCTCGGACTCCGCCTGAGGCAGGTCGACCTTGACCCCCTGCGTGATCACGGGCGTGACCGCCATGAAGATGATGAGCAGCACCAGCATGACGTCGATATAGGGCACCACGTTGATCTCGGCGACCTTCTTGCGTTTGAGCCGCTGATAGGTTTGCATTACTTCTCACCCTGCTGTGCGATTTGGCGGTTCAGAATGGTGGTGAACTCGTCCATGAAGTTGGCGTAGGCGTTTTCCAGCCGTTCGACCTTGTTGGTGAAGCGGTTGTAGAAGATAACGGCCGGGATGGCGGCAAACAGACCCATGGCGGTGGCGATCAGCGCTTCCGCGATACCCGGTGCCACCATCTGCAGGGTCGCCTGCTGAACCTGACCCAGAGCGATAAAGGCGTTCATGATCCCCCAGACGGTACCGAACAGACCGATATAGGGGCTGATGGAACCGATGGTCGCCAAGACCGGTAGGTTGGACTCGAGATCGTCCACTGCACGGGACAGGGAGACGCGCATGGCACGATAGGTACCGTCCATCACCGCATCCTGACCGCGGGCACCGGCCTTGAGCAGGCGGGCATACTCCTTGAAGCCGGAGTAGAAGATGTCTTCCATGCCTTCGATGTCGTCACGACGGGAGGAGGACTCCTGGTAGAGACGATTGAGGTCGACCCCGGACCAGAATCTGTCTTCAAACTGCTCCGAGGCGAGGTTGGCCGCCTTGATGGCCTTGGAGCGCTGTATGATCAGCGCCCAGGAGACGACCGACATGCCCATCAGGGTCATCATGACCAGTTTCACCAACAGACTGGCTTGCCAGAACAGGCCAATAAACGAAATTTCAGCGTGCACTTAACAGCACTCCCTTGATTTTTTCAGGTATTGCAACAGGTTTCATTTGCGGATGACTTACACAGGCGATCTGTACCATGGCCTGAGTGATCAGCCGTCCATCAGCCGCCAGGATCTGCTGTGAAAAACGCATGGAAGCGCGTTTCACTTCAGTTACTTGCGTCATTACGGTCAGCAGTTCATTGAAGCGGGCCGCCGCGCGGAAGTCGATTTCGGTGCGACTCACCACAAACGCGATCCCTGCCTGCAGCAGGACATCCTGTTCGATGCCGCCTGCGCGCAGGAATTCGGTGCGGGCCCGTTCCATAAACTTGAGATAATTGGCGTTGTAGACGATGCCTCCGGCATCCGTGTCTTCGTAGTAGACACGCACCGGAAACTCAGAGACTTCCCCCATAAAAATCTGTGATCCATTCGACAGTCAGATGGGGGGCTATCATAGCGCAGGGCTGAATAGGAAAGAAGCAGGGGGAGACAGGGAAATCCCGTCTCTTCCTGTTTTTTATGGCGTGCTGCGGCGCCGACAGGCCGAAGACCACAGGGCTGTCAGCATCGCAAGAAAAGCGGAAAAGAGAAGTGGCTGCGAGCGGCGTGACAAGCGAGGTTCGGTTGCTCTGACCGGGCGACGGCACGCCCGTCAAAAAAGAAGAAGGAGGTGGGCTGATGCCGACCTCCTTCATCATTTATGGCAGGTAGTAGCTGCTGGTCAGCCAGAGCCCGCAGAGCAGGCTGGGCAGGGCGAGCCAGGGGAAGAACAGCACGCGACCCACCAGGCTGCGCGGGTGAAACCCCAGTCCATGCATGACACCGCAACAGACCGCCCACATCAGCCAGGGCGCAAGCCAGAGGCCGTGCTCACTGGTGTTGGCCGCGACCAGGTTGGGCGCCTGCAAGATGGCGACAGCCAGCAGGGCCGCCGCCAGCAGCATCAGACCTTGCCATGGCTGGCGCTCCAGAGGAGCGGCCAGCCGGGCGAGCCTGTCACTTGTCTTCATCAATCTGACGATCCAGGTTCTCGGTGTGCTCCAGCCAGAGCGCATTGATAATCCCAAACGCACAGGCCAGCAGCAGCCCCAGGATCCAGGTGAAATACCACATATCAGGGCACCTTCTTAGTAGAGCGATTGTTGGTTGTCTTCGATGTGCTTGTTACTCACCCGGCCGAACATCTTGATGTAGGTCCAGATGGTGTAAGCCAGCACGGTCGGCACGAAGACGACTGCGACTACCGTCATCACCTTGAGGGTGTTGAAGGAGGCGGTGGAATCCCACATGGTCAGGCTCTGGGACGGCTCGAGGCTCGAGGGCATCACGAACGGGAACATGGAGAAGCCCGCGGTCAGGATGATGCCGGCGATGCCTAAGGAGGAGAACAGGAACGCCACCCAACCCTTGTCCAGCTTGGCCGCCACGGCGGTCAGCAGACACATCACCAGACCCAGAACGGGTGCGGCAATCATCCAGGGATAGAGGTTGTAGTTCTGCATCCAGGCACCGGCCTGCACCACCACTTCCTTGTGAAGGGGGTTGGTGACGGCGTCGGTGGCGACGGAGCCCACAATCACATAACCATCCATGCCGCTCACCCAGACACCGGCCAGGGCGAACAGCACCAGGGTCAGCAGGGAGAAGATCATGGCGGCGGTGCGAGAGCGCGCCAGCACTTCACCTTCGGTCTTCATCATCAGCCAGGTTGCACCCTGGGTGATGATCATGAAGAGGCTCACCAGACCGGCCAGCAGACCGAACGGATTGAGCAGACCGAAGAAGTTGCCGTGATAGGTCATCATCAGGAACTGGTTGAAGCTGAACGGTACACCCTGCAGCAGGTTGCCGAACGCCACCCCGAAGATGACAGGGGGAATGGCGCTACCGGCAAACAGAGCCCAGTCCCAGTTGGAGCGCCACTTGGCATCTTCCTGCAGGGAGCGGTACTTGAAACCGACCGGACGGAAGAACAGCGCCATCAGGGTCAGGATCATGGCGATGTAGAAGCCGGAGAAGGCCGCCGCATAGACCATGGGCCAGGCGGCGAACAGGGCACCACCGGCGGTCACCAGCCAGACCTGGTTGCCTTCCCAGTGCGGCCCCATGGTGTTGAGCATCACGCGACGCTCCACATCCTTCTTGCCGACGAAGGGGAGCAGGGCGCCCACCCCCATATCGAAACCGTCGGTGATGGCAAACCCGATCAGCAGCACGCCGACCAGCACCCACCAGACCAGACGCAACAGTTCGTAATCAAACATGGGTCACTCTCCTTATGCCTTGCTCTGTTCGAAGTGGTACTTGCCCGTCTTCAGGCTGCTTGGGCCCAGGCGCGCATACTTGAACATCAGGTACATCTCGATGATCAGCAGTACGGTGTAGAACAGGAAGATCCCGATCAGAGAGAACCAGATCTCGGACGCAGGAATGTTGGATGCAGAGACATAAGTCGGCAGCATCTCGGCGATGGTCCAGGGTTGACGACCGTATTCAGCGACAAACCAGCCCGCCTCGATGGCGATCCAGGGCAGCGGGATGCCGTACAGCAGCGCCTTGAGCAGCCACTTGCGCTCGCCGATCTTGTGGCGGGTGCTGTCATAGAAGGCCAGACCGATCAGCACCAGCATCAGGATGCCGCAGGCGACCATGATGCGGAAGGCGAAGAACAGCGGCAGTACCTGCGGGATGGAGTCATCCACGGCGGCCTTGATCTGCTCGTCGGTGGCGTCGGTCACGTTGGGGGTGTAACGCTTGAGCAGCAGACCGTAGCCCAGATCCTGCTTCACTTCGTCGAAGCGGGCGCGGGTATCGTCGGACTTGTCACCGGATTGCAGCTTGGTCAGCAGGTCGTAGGCGGTCATGCCGTTGCGCACGCGCAGCTCGTGCTCGCTCTTGAGATCCTTGAGACCGGTTACCTGACCGTCCAGGGAACGGGTGGCGATGATGCCGAGGGCATAGGGGATCTTGATGGCGTAGTCGGTGCGCATCTCTTCCTGGTTCGGGATCCCGAACAGGGTGAAGGATGCCGGAGCCGGCTCCGTGTTCCACTCGGCCTCGATGGCCGCCAGTTTCACCTTCTGTACTTCCCCGGTCTCGTAGCCGGACTCGTCACCCAGCACCAGCACGGAGAGGATGGAGGCCATGCCGAACGCGGCCGCGATGGCGAAGGAGCGACGAGCGAACGCCACATCACGATTCTTCAGCAGGTAATAGGAGGAGATCCCGAGCACGAACATGGCGCCCGTGGTATAGCCTGCCGCCACGGTGTGGACGAACTTGACCTGGGCAACCGGGTTGAACACCAGGTCGGCGAAGCTCACCATCTCCATGCGCATGGATTCGAAGTTGAACTCGGCACCCACCGGGTTCTGCATCCAGCCGTTGGCGACCAGGATCCAGAGTGCGGAAAGGTTGGTCCCGAGCGCCATCAGCCAGGTAGCCGCCAGGTGCTGGCGCTTGCTGAGACGATCCCAACCGAAGAAGAACATACCGACGAAGGTGGACTCCAGGAAGAAGGCCATCAAGCCTTCGATGGCCAGCGGGGCCCCGAAGATGTCGCCGACATAGTGGGAGTAGTAAGCCCAGTTGGTACCGAACTGAAACTCCATGGTGAGCCCGGTGGTAACCCCGAGGGCAAAGTTGATACCGAACAACTTGCCCCAGAACTTGGTCATGTCCCGGTACACTGTGTTGTTGGTCATCACATAGACAGACTCCATGATCGCCAGGATGAAGGCCATCCCCAGCGTCAAGGGTACAAACAGGAAGTGATAAAGGGCCGTCGCAGCAAATTGGAACCGCGATAGGTCTACCACATGCTCAGCAATCATGATGTTTCCTCACCGATTATTGGCACGGCTATTTTAAGTTTTAAGGACAAAGCTTCCATTGGAAGTCCCCGAACGGTCGGTCACCCCTCGCGGTCTGACCGGATTCGACTGCCACCACATTAACAACAAGGCAATATACAGGAACAAAAAAAGCTAATGTTTAACATCTAATAAACAATAACCAGGGTTCTATTCCCGCCTATAATGATCGCTGTTTTATATCACCTTTATTTGATTGAAATCAATGTAAAACCACCCTCAATACATGTTTTTTCAAGGTAACTTATAGGGCTTTTCCCATTAATTATGGGAGCTTCATCACAAAAAACACCAACCCGTAAATAATTGATTTAAATCAATTTTATGACATACCGAAATAGTTTCAATTCTGTTAAACAAATACGTAACCCCGGAAATAAAGCCCTCGCATCTCGATTATTTCAATAAATGGCCAGGCTCATCCAAAAATCAATTTAAACCCAGTAAAAACACATGTTTATGCGGATTGACACCCCCACCAAAATCATTAGTTTATCTAATCAAAAGCCCATAGATTTTCTTGTTTGTCCCACCCGGAAAGAGCTCCTACAATGCGCCTCGCAGTGAGGGCATACCTCTGAATACAGGCCGGTCATTCCGGGTTCCCGGTACGTATTCGATGAACATTTCGAACCTGTTTGTTGGGATTAATGATGAAAAAGTTTGTTGCCAAGACCATCCGTTACTACAAGCTTTCTTTCGTTCAACTCTATCAAATGAACCGACTCTGAAGCCTCGCGACGGCTCCTCTGTTTTTTCCCGACCGGTCTGCAGACGCGCTCACTGTCTGTGAACATCCATCCTGAATTGTCTTTGCCCACCGCCTGTGCCGTGGGCTTTTTTTTGCCCGCAAAACAAAAAGCCGCCTCAAGGGCGGCTTTTTGGTTCATATCGCAACGTCTACTGATCTGCCGGTCGTTCCAGGCCAAAGTGTGCGTAGGCTCTCTGAGTTGCGATCCGCCCTCTGGGTGTACGTTGCAGATAGCCTTGCTGGATCAGATAAGGTTCCAGCACGTCTTCTATGGTGTCCTTCTCCTCACCGATGGCGGCGGCCAGGTTGTCGAGCCCGACTGGCCCCCCCATAAACTTGTCGATGACGGCCAACAATAGCTTGCGATCCATGAAGTCGAAACCTTCGTTGTCCACGTCCAGCATGTCCATAGCTCGGGCCGCAATGGGTCCGTCAATTCGCCCGTCAGACTTCACCTGGGCAAAATCTCGTACCCGCCTTAACAAACGGTTAGCAATCCGCGGTGTCCCCCGGGAGCGACGGGCTACCTCGAGAGCGCCGTCTTCCGTCATGTCGAGCCCGAGGCAGCGGGCGCTGCGAGAGACGATGTCGGTCAGGTCCTTGACGTTGTAAAACTCGAGGCGCTGCACGATGCCAAACCGATCCCGCAGGGGGCTGGTGAGGGAGCCGGCCCGGGTGGTGGCACCGATCAGGGTGAAGGGAGGGAGATCGAGCTTGATGGAGCGGGCCGCTGGCCCCTCCCCTATCATGATGTCGAGCTGATAATCCTCCATGGCCGGATAGAGCACCTCCTCCACCACCGGGCTGAGACGGTGGATCTCGTCGATGAAGAGCACATCGTTCGGTTCCAGGTTGGTGAGGAGCGCCGCCAGATCGCCGGCCTTCTCCAGCACGGGACCCGAGGTGGTCTTGATGTTGACCCCCATCTCGTTGGCGACGATGTTGGCCAGCGTGGTCTTGCCAAGGCCGGGAGGCCCGAAGATCAGCAGATGATCGAGGGCCTCCCCGCGCTGGCGGGCGGCCTCGATGAAGATCTCCATCTGATCGCAGACGTGATCCTGTCCGGTGTAATCGGCCAGCTTTCTGGGCCGGATGGCCCGATCGATGATCTCGTCCTCACGGGCGGCACCGGCCGAGATGAGGCGATCCGCTTCAATCATTGTCTACCTCACACCAGGCTGCGCAGGGATTCACGAATGATCTCCTCTACCGACATGCCATCGGCGGCCACCTTGCTGACGATCTGGCTGGCCTGCTGCGGCTTGTAGCCGAGGGCCACCAGTGCACTGGCCGCCTCCTCGCTCGCATCTGGGGCACGCAGCGGGCTCTCTTTCGCGGGCAGGGTGATTTCGGCCGGGGAGAAGAGATCGTGGCTGACCCAGCCCTTGAGGCGGTCTTTCATCTCCACCACCAGGCGCTCGGCGGTCTTCTTGCCCACGCCGGGCAACTTGACCAGGGAGCTTATCTCCTCGCGCTCGACGCTCATCACAAACTGGGTGGCCGTCATGCCGGAGAGAATGGCCAGGGCAAGCTTGGGGCCGACCCCGTTGGTCTTGATCAGCTCGCGAAACAGCGCCCGCTCCTGCTTGTGGTTGAAGCCGTAGAGCAGCTGGGCATCTTCACGCACCACGAAGTGGGTGTGAATGACGGCCTCCTTCCCGAGTTCGGGCAGATCATAGAAGCAGCTCATGGGCATATGAACCTCATATCCCACCCCTCCGACCTCCAGCAACACCTCGGGGGGTTGCTTCTCGATGATGACGCCTCTCAAGCGACCGATCATGTTCTTTTCCTCGCCACGCAGACTCTCGCAAATTGGGTCATAGCATAAAGAATAACTGGATAAGTATCCAGCATAGGTCCATGCAGATCATGGGATGACCCGCTCTTCATACCCGTCCATTTCCCTCGTTCAGAACACTGTCTGTCACTTTATTTTCCATCGGGGATGGCACATCTTCGTCATTGATTGAACACTGAAATGGTCTTGTTCGGCACCAGGGATGGCTTGAATCATGAAAATTGTCACCACATCCAACCTCGGACTCACCATTCTGCTCGGCTGCACCCTGGGCATGGGGGCGATCGGCTGGTATGGCAGCCAGCGGCTGGCTGATCTGCTCTCCTACGTCCTGGGTGCCGCCTGGCAGACGGCAGATGGTGCCATGGAGGGCTCCATCGAACTCGGCAACCAGTCGCTCTATATCCAGAAGATGCTCTCGGGGATCCCCCTCGACGCACCGGAGCTGCAACGGGCAAAAGAGGCGGCCAGCGACGCTTTGCGCCGGGTGGAGCAAGGCGGGCTCATCGATGCGGCAGCCATCACCACGCTGAAGCAGCATGAGCAGACCTATCAGCAAGAGCAGGCACAGCTGCTGACCCTCTATCGCACCTTCACGAGCGCCGATGAGGCACTGCGTGCCAGTTCTGAACGCATGTCACGCCTCTCGACCAGGCTGGAGGTGATCGGTGACGAGGCCGTCGAGAGCCTCACCCGCTCACCGGATCAGGCCATCAGCTGGAACGGCGGCCTCGCGACCCGCTGGCAGGCGGCCGATGGCGGCATGCTGGCAACCGGCCAGTTCGATGTGCCCGGTGACGGGGAGTTTGCAGGCCAAATGCTCTCCACCCAGTATCGTGCCCTGCAAGCCGACAATGCCCGCCAGATCCGTGAATGGACCACAGCCCTGATCGCTTATCAGAACCAGCTGACCCGTTACGAACACAGTGCCGACCAGCTCAGGCTGGCGCTGGTCGAGGTCGAAGCCCAGGGGGACGCCACCGTCGAGGATCAGGTTCACCAGCTCAACGCCATCATCGACTACACCAGAGGACTCATCCTGGGGGGCTTGCTGCTCAGCCTGCTGAGCGTCACCTGCTGCGGCTTCTGGCTGGTACGCACCATTGTTCGTCCGCTACTCCAGGTCGACAAGCGCATGCAGGACATCGCCGCCGGGGAGGGAGATCTCAATGCCCGCATCAACCTCTCACGCGACGACGAGATTGGCTCCCTGGCCGGCAGCGTGGATCGCTTCATCGAGAAGCTGCAGAAGATGATCAGCGCCACCATGGACAACAACCAGCACATCAACCAGCACGTGCACACCTCGGTCAACCGGGTCCAGGCCATCAGCCAGAGCAGCCGCCAGACCGCTGCGCATGCCCAGGCGCTGCACCACGACAGCGAGCAGATGGTGCAGGTGGCCACCACCATCTCGGACAACTGCAACCTGGCGGCACACAACGACAACGAGGTGCGCCAGCTCACCACGCAAAGCAGCCAGTATGTCTCCTCCGCCACCGCCGGCATGCAGCGGGTGGTCATGGAGGTGGGTGAATGTGCCACCGCCATCAACGCCCTCAAGGAGCAGGCAGGGCAGATTGGCCAGATCATCTCTACCATCAGCAATATCTCGGAGCAGACCAACCTGCTGGCACTCAATGCCGCCATCGAAGCCGCCCGGGCGGGCGAGATGGGGCGCGGTTTTGCCGTGGTGGCCGACGAGGTGCGCACCCTGGCCAATCGCACCGCCACCTCCAGTGCCGAGATAACGAACGTGATCAACAGCATCCAGCAGCAGACAGAGCAGGCTTATCTGATGATGCAACGCAACCTGAAAACTGTGGAATCGGGTATGGCGGACTCCGACAACACCAAACAGATCCTGTTCAAGGTAGAAGAGGCCATCGATCAGCTCGCCGACATGGTGCAACAGGTGGCAGAGGCGACCAGCCAGCTCTCCCACACCCTGGGGCACACCACGGGCAAGGTTTCGGATATCAGCCTGCAGGCCCAGACGGGCGAACAGGAAGCCCAGGAGTGCCTGCAACTGGCCTCCTCCCTCCATCAAGCCAGCCAGCAGCAACAGCAGTTGCTGTCGCAATTTCGGGTCTAGTGCGGGCGGGGCAAGGCCCCCGCCCTCCCCCCAGCGCCGCTGAATTTAGCCCTTGGGCCGGGGGGCTTCGCCTGTTAAAATTCCGCACTTGAAATTTTCCAGGGCCAAGCCGCCCGAACTAGCGAAGGTCTACCGCGATGCGTACCAGCCAATATCTGCTTTCCACTCTCAAGGAAACCCCCTCCGACGCTGAAGTTGTCAGCCACCAGCTGATGCTGCGCGCCGGGATGATCCGCAAACTCGCTTCCGGCATGTACGCCTGGCTGCCGACCGGCCTGCGGGTCCTTAAGAAGATTGAAAACATCGTCCGCGAAGAGATGAACAATGCGGGTGCCGTCGAAGTGTCCATGCCTGTGGTACAGCCCGCCGAGCTGTGGCAGGAGTCCGGCCGCTGGGATGACTACGGCCCCGAGCTGTGCCGCCTGACCGACCGTCACAACCGCCCCTTCGTGCTGGGTCCGACCCACGAAGAGGTGATCACCGCGCTGGTCCGTTACGAAGTGAACAGCTACAAGCAACTGCCGCTGAATCTGTACCAGATCCAGACCAAGTTCCGCGATGAAGTGCGCCCCCGTTTCGGCGTGATGCGTGGCCGCGAATTCCTGATGAAGGATGCCTACTCCTTCCACATCGACAAGGCCTCCCTGGTCGATACCTATGAGAAGATGCATGCGGCCTACTGCACCGCCTTCACTCGCATGGGTCTGAACTTCCGCCCGGTGCAGGCCGATACCGGCTCCATCGGGGGCACCGGCTCCCACGAATTCCAGGTGCTGGCCGAGAGCGGTGAAGACTTGATCGCCTTCTCCGATACATCCGATTACGCCGCCAACATCGAGATGGCCGAAGCCCTGGCACCGGCTGGCGAGCGCGCTGCCGCAACCAAAGCCCTGACCAAGGTGGCCACCCCGGCCGTCCACACCATCGATGAAGTAGCCGCTTTCCTGAACGTGGCGCCGACCGCCATCGCCAAGACCCTGCTGGTACTGGCCGAGGAAGACGAGCACGGCAAACAGGCCGTCATCGCCCTGGTACTGCGTGGCGACCACGAGCTGAACGAAATCAAGGCCGAGAAGCTTTCTGGCGTGGCTAACCCACTGACCTTCGCCAATGACGAGCAGATCAAGGCTGCCGCCGGTTGCGACGCAGGCTCCATCGGCCCGGTCGGCTTTGCCGGTCGCATCATCGTCGATCGCAGCGCCGCCCATCTGAGCGATTTTGTTTGCGGCGCCAACGAGACCGGTTTCCACCTGACCGGTGCCAACTGGGATCGCGACATCGCCTCTTACGAAGTGGCCGACCTGCGCAACGTGGTGGAAGGTGATCCGAGCCCGTGCGGCCAGGGCAAGCTGCTGCTCAAGCGCGGTATCGAAGTGGGCCACATCTTCCAGTTGGGCACCAAGTACTCCGAAGCGATGAAGGCGAGCGTGCTGAACGAGGGCGGCAAGTCCGTCACCATGGAGATGGGTTGCTACGGCATCGGGGTTTCCCGCCTGGTGGCCGCCGCCATCGAGCAGAACAACGACCAGTACGGCATCATCTGGCCGGACGCCATCGCGCCGTTCGAGGTGGCCATCGTGCCGATGAACATGCACAAGTCCGAGCGCGTGGCCGAGCAGGCGCAGCAGTTCTACGCCGAGCTCAAAGCCGCCGGTGTGGACGTGCTGTTTGACGACCGCAAGGAGCGCCCGGGTGTGATGTTCGCCGACATGGAGCTGATCGGTGTGCCTCACGCCATCGTCATCGGTGACCGTGGTCTCGACAACGGCGTGGTGGAGTACAAGTGCCGCCGCTCCGGCGAGAAGCAGGAAGTGGCGATCAAAGAGATCGTTGCCATGCTCAAGGCCAAGCTGGGTCGCTGATAACGCCGACACCGCCTCTCGCTTTTCATAGGAAAGCCCCTAGTGCCACGGCACTCGGGGCTTTTTATATGGCTCTCAGCCATGATGCACAAAAATGCGTCTCCAGCGTGAACCAATGAGATAGCTGCATTGCCCTGTACACGGCACGGCTGATTTCCTAGACTGGCGCTCTTTACCCAGCTTGCCCGAGAAGTTATGTCCATCGCCTCAGCCAATACCGTTGTCGTGCTCGACTTCGAGACCACAGGGCTCTCACCCGGACAAGGGGATAGAGCCATCGAGTTCGGTGCCGTCAGAATCAAGGATGGCCATATCAGTGAGCGTTTCTCGGCATTGATGAATCCGGGCTTCAACGTGAGCAGCTTCATCGAGCAATATACCGGGATCAGCAATGCCATGCTGAAACAGGCTCTCCCCTGTAACGAGGTGATGGCGGATTTCGTCGACTTTATCGGTGATGACAATCTGGTCGCCCACAACGCCTCCTTCGACAAGCGCTTTCTGGATGCGGAAGTCGAGCGGCTGCCGGCGCGATACCGCGGGCAGTTCGCCTGCTCCCTGCTGCTGTCGAGGCGCCTGTTTCCCGATGCCCCGGATCACAAGCTGGGCACCCTGGTGCAATACAAGCGCCTGCCCAATGACGGGGTGTTTCACCGTGCCCTGGCGGATGCAGAGGTGACGGCCCACCTCTGGCTTGCCTTGTTGGAAGAGCTGGCGTGTCGACATGGCATTATCGACCCGGATTTTGAATGGCTGCTGACCCTTGGCAAGAAGCCAAAACAGGTGATTCCATCCTTCCTGCGGGAATATGCGACTCGGAAATAATATGTGCCGACATGCATCATCAATCATCCATGCCATGTCGGCACTGAATTTACCCGCCTTCACATCCATGATGGCCCGACGTAAAGAGAGGTAGGCAAGCAGATAATTTAGCACTGCACATCAATGAAAAAGCGCGCCAAATGGCGCGCTTTTTGTTTCCTTGTCATCTGGCGACGGGGCCGGTTCACGGCGCTTCAGGCATTGCGACCGATGAAGAGATCGGTCACATGGCAGCTGCTTCTCGCGGCCAGCGCATCCAGCATGTAGGCTGCCGCGTCTTCCGGCGTCATGAAGCCACTCGAATCCACGTGATCCGAATTCTCCCAGAACTCGCTGCGGATCCCGCTCGGATAGAGGTTCACCAGTCGCAGGGGAGCACTCTTCAGCTCGGCCCGCAAGGATTCGAGAAAGCCGCGCATGCCCCATTTGGAGGCGCAATAGAGGCTCTCGTTGGCCTTGCCGGTCTGGGCGGCAGAGGAGAGCACATTCGCCAGCACGCCGCCCTTGTCACCGATGAGGCGCACCGTCTGCTGGGCCACCAGTATGGTGGAGATGAGATTGCTCTCCACCACCCGGCGGATCTGCTCGGCGGTGTAGACACCCACCGGGCCGAACTCACCGACACCGGCACAATGGATCACCATGTCGGGCAGGCCGCCCCACTCCACCGCAGCGGCAAAGGCGACATCCACCTCTTCGTGGTGCGCCAGATCGGCGGCAATGCCGATCACCGCCTTGCCGAGCAGCTCTTCCTGCTCCTGCAGTTTCTGGTAACGGCGACCCATCATGGAAACCTGATGGCCGCGTTCAACCAGCCCTATGGTCAGGGCGCGGCCCAGTCCGGATCCGGCGCCAGTCACTATGATGTGGCCCATGTGTGCTCCTCAGGGAGATCAGAAGGTGAATTCACCACCGATGAACCAGCCGTCGATGGTCTGATCGACGCGATCGAAGTCCATCTCGGCCTCACGCCAGCCGGCGCGGATCTTGAGCGGCACGGAAGAGAACTTGTAGGAGCCGCCCAGACGGTAGTCGTAGTTGTCGGCATCCTGCACCCGCATATCGCCAAACGCCGCAAAGCCGGTCCCCGGGATGCGTACTTCACCCCCGGTGTAGGCCATCAGCACATCCTTGTCATAGGAGTAGTGCTGGGTGTTGAAATCACCGTCGTAGCGACGACCGGTCAGACCCAGATCGATCTGGAACAGATCGTTGTTGAACAGGCGATAGTAGAGGCTCAGGTCGTAAGCCAGCAGATCGTTGTTGAAGCTGCCACCGCTGCTGCTGAAGTCGGACATTTCAAACTTGGCGTTGGGCAGCAGCAGGATGCCGTGCTCCAGTTGCAGGTAGCCGCTCCAGTTGTAGTTCTCGTCGTAGCTGCCATCGGCACCCACGCTGCTGACCTGGCCACTTCCCTGGGCATTCCACAGATCGGCACCCGCCGCAAAACGCCAGTCATTGGCGGCCATGGCCCCATGGCTGAGCAGAGCCATCACAGTGCCGGCAATCAGGGTCTTCTTCATCACTTCGCTCCATTTTGGACTGGAAAGGCCATCATTTTACCCGCTGGGCAAGGAATACCTAGAGTAAAAAGCTGAACAAGCGTCCATAAATGTCAGTGCTTCATCCCTTTCATGGGTTCGACCGGCTTCACGGGCAGGCTCAGTGACAGCGTCTGACCATCGTCCAGGGTCAGGGTCAGCGGGAAGGGCGTGCCCTGGGCCAGGGTATGGATGTCGAACAACATGATGTGCAGGCTGCCGGGCTTGAGCACGGCCTCCCCCTTGGCCGGGATCTCGATGCTCTCCACCTGGCGCATCTTCATGACGCCGTTCTCGTGCAAATGGGTGTGCAGCTCGACACGGCCCGCCTCAGGGGACGCTCCCGCCACCAGTTTCACCGGTTTGTCCCCATCGTTCCTGAGCACCATGAACGCCGCCGTGTTCGGCGAGCCAGGGGGCAGCAGGCGCACATAACCATCGACCGCGTCGACCTTGGCCAGGGCCGGGGCGGCCAGAAGCAGTGCCATGGTGGAATAAAACGCACGTTTAAACATGGTTGAAATCCTTTTATGATGTTGTTAAACGAGACAAAGCTTACCCCTGTGACAAGCTTTTGACAGCCCCCGACAACAAGGATTCAGACATGGCCCTCACAATTCTGGCCGAACAGCAGGACGGCTTGCTCACCCTGACCTTCAATCGACCGGAAAAGCGCAATGCCCTCAACACGGAAACGTATCTGGCGCTGACCGACGCACTGCGCCAGGCCGCCCGGGACGAAGAGGTCCATGTGCTGCTGTTGCAGGGCCAGGCGGAGTGCTTCACCGCCGGCAACGATCTGGCCGACTTTGTTGGCAAGCACGCCCTTGAGCCGGACGACCCCATCCTGCAATTTCTGCACACCCTGGCCGACTTCCCCAAACCGGTGATCGCCGCCGTGGGCGGCCCGGCAGTCGGCATCGGCACTACCCTGCTGCTGCACTGCGACCTGGTCTATCTGGGTGACAACGCCCGGCTGCAACTGCCTTTCGTCGAGCTGGGACTGGTGCCGGAGTTTGCCGCCAGCCTGCTGCTGCCACGCGCCGTCGGTCACCTCAAGGCGGCGGAGCTGTTGCTGCTGGCAGAGGCCATCGATGGGGAAGAGGCGCTGCGTCTCGGGCTCGCCAACCGGGTGCTGGCCCCGGCGGACCTGCTCCCCTTCGCTCGGGAGCAGGGACTGAAATTGGCGGCCAAGCCGCCGATGGCGCTCCAGAAGAGCAAGGCGCTGCTCAAGCAGGAGCTCAAACAGGCGGTGCATTTCGTCATCGACCTGGAAGCGCGCGCCTTCGCCCAGGCCCTCCAAGGGGAAGAGGCGCAAAGCCGCATCGCCAGCAAGCTGCAAAAACGGCGCTGAACTCAGTTGAGACGGAACCGGCCTATCAGCTCGCAGCCCTGAACCCTGTCCTGCACCTGGATAAGCCGGGCAATCTCCGGATTGGGGTGGCGCTTCAAGAAGGAGAGCAGGGCGGCGCGGCAGCAGCCCAGCTCACTGATGAGGGATTCGCACGCCCGGTTGGGGCACTGGGGCACCAGGGCGGTGACCAGCTCGGAGGCGAGCTTGAGGTAGCGCAGTTCATAGGCGGGCTCTTCCATGGCACGCCAGAAATCGGCCATGCGGTGACAGGTGGCGACCCGCATGCTGGCCAGTTCGTCCAGATCCCCGGAGGCCAGCTCATACACTTCCCCCAGGGCCTGCTGATAGAGGCAGATCGCCGTGCCCAGAGCCCCCATGCCAAGGGCGTTCTCCGCCTCCAGCATGTAGCGTTGCCAGTTCTGATGTTCCATGTTCCTCTCCTTTGCCGACACGAGTGGAGTTTGTATCATGGCCAATCGAGAACAAATATCAACCAGACCCTTTGTGCAGGATCCCTCAACCCGCTGTTCTGGGCTGATTGACGCGACACTGCTTGCCGGGGTAACCAGGCAGATCCGACGCCTTGCTGCTGCACGCCAGCCGTTTGGCTTCGGCGAGGCGATCTGCAAGGTTGACCTCATCGATCGGCTGCCAGGCCATCTGCTGGCCGAGCCAGCTGGCCCAGGCAAACTCGACGAAGTAGACCTGATCCTTCTTGCTGAAGTAGCCCGCATCCTGCAACAGCCCCGCCAGGGTGCGGTAGGGGTAATCCGGCAATTCACCGATATGGCCGGGCAACTGCTCGGGAGTCAGGGGTTGACCCCGTTCATCCTTGAGCCAGGCCCAGTGGTTGTTCTGCATCTGGCTCCAGAAATTGGCCCTGTCCTGCAACCGTGCAATCACCTTGACCCTGACCTGCTTCACCCCCTGCTGCCACAGCGCCTTGGTCAGGTGGTGCCTGTCCACCAGCCAGTAACCCCCATCCGGCGCGATGACGATGGGGATCTCTTTCTTTTTCATCAGCTTGTCGAGCTGCTTCTCGCTCTTGTCCGCCAGCTCCCGGGCTGTGGTATCCACCTGCAACTGACCGACGCCGCCCTGGGTGGGGTGCAGCGCCTCTATGTTCACTTCGCACCAGCTTCCCACCGAGCTGCTCTTCTCGCACGGGGACAACGCCCAGGCGCCCTGGCTCAGCACGCAGGCCAACAAGATCCATGCTCTCATCACTCTCTCCTTTTCCTGGCGCTCACGGCGCCCCCTCGTTGACAGCCGCATCGGATATCATGGGACTCATGCTGGCGGTCTGACCAGCAAAGGGGATATCATGATTTCCCATCTGCCGGCGATGCATTCTCGCCGAGTTTTCTCCCCGCTTCACACATTTTGAAGGATTCACCATGAAAGGATGGAGCCCCCTGCTGGTCCTGCTGGGCTGTGCCTGCGTCCAGGCCGCCGATGTGCCGCCCGGTACCCCACTCGCCGCCGAACAGGCCGTCGTCCGTCATCTCAAGGATGAACCGGCGAGCCTGAGCCCTCTCAAGCTGGTGGGACTGCCGGAGCTGCAGGTCCTCAGAGACCTTTACGAGGGGCTGCTGACCCAGGGGCCGGACGGCAAGGTGCTGCCCGGGGTGGCCGCGAGCTGGGAGAACAAGGACAACCGGCAGTTCACATTCCATCTGAGGCAGGATGCCCGCTGGTCCAACGGCGACCCCGTGCGCGCCGCCGACTTCGTCTATGGTTGGCGCAAGCTGGTTGACCCCAGAGAAGCCGCCACTTTCGCCTGGTTCGCCCAGCTCGCTCGCTTCGACAAGGTGGACGACATAGTGGCAGGCAGGCTGGCCCCCGATGCGCTCGGGGTGGAGGCCGTCGATGACCATACCCTGAAGGTGACCCTCTCCCAGCCGGTGCCCTATTTCCTGAGCCTGCTGACCCACCCCAGCCTGTCGCCCCTGCACCAGGCCAGCATGGAGCAATATGGCAACCAGTGGACCCAGCCCGGCAAGCTGGTGGGCAACGGCGCCTTCGTGTTGAGTCACCGGGTGGTGAACGAGAAACTGGAGCTGACGCCCAATCCCTACTACTGGGATCGCGCCCACACGGTACTGACCCGCGTCACCTTCGTGCCCATCAACCAGGAGAGCGCGGCCACCCACCGCTATCTGGCCGGGGATCTGCACATCACCGAATCCTTCCCCAAAGAGCAGTACCAGAGCCTGATGGCCCAGATCCCGGGGGAGGTCTATACCCCGGAACAGCTCGGCACCTACTACTACGCCTTCAACACCCAGCGCCCGCCCCTCAATGATGTGCGGGTGCGCCAGGCGCTCTCCTACACCATCGACAGGGGCCTGATTGCCGACAAGGTGCTGGGCACCGGGGAGAAACCGGCCTACCACTTCACCCCGGACGTGACCGCCGGCTTCGACCCCAAGCCCAATCTGCTCTCCACCAGCAGCCAGCAGGCGCTGGACGAGCGTGCCAGAGCCCTGCTGAAAGAAGCGGGCTACGGCCCAAGCAATCCCCTCAAGCTGACCCTGCTCTACAACACGGCGGAAATTCACAAGAAGATGGCGCTGGCCATCGCCAACCTGTGGAAACAGAAGCTGGGGGCCCGGGTCGAGCTCACCAACCAGGAGTGGAAAACCTATCTCGACAGCCGTCAAAGCGGCCAGTTCGAGGTGATCCGCTCTTCCTGGGTCGCCGATTACAACGACCCCTCCGCCTTCCTCGGGCTCTGGGGATCGGGCCACAGCGGCAACATGGCCCGGTTCGCCAACCCGGCTTACGACAAGCTGCTGGCGCAGGCGGCCAACAGTCAGGATCCCGCAGAGCGGGCCCGCCTGTTTGATGAGGCCGAGGCCATCTTGCAGAAGGAGGCCCCCATCGCCCCCATCTACCAGTACACCAATGCCCGGCTCATCAAGCCCTGGCTCAAGGGGTATCCCATCAACAACCCGGAAGACGTGGCCTACAGCCGTCAGCTCTACCTCGTCAAACACTGAGTCCGGGGAGGGGTCGGGACATCTGACCCCTCCTGGCACTGTTCCTGTTCAAGTTCCCGGCCTAAAATGCCGCCTCTTTTCATTCATCAACCCCGTGATCCGATCCTGCCATGCGTGCTCTGCTCCTGATTGCCCTGTTTGTTGCCCTTCCCGCCAAGGCCGCCGATGAAACCGAATGCCGCCAGGCCTTCCTCGAATGGATGTTGAGCCAGCAGAAGCAGTTCAGCGACCGCAAGGCCAGCAAGATGGAGCGGCGCAATGCCGAACGAGCCATCGATCAGGCCCGGGATGCCTTCGCCAAGCAGGAGAGTTTCTGCCAGGCCATGGCCTGGGTCGCCAGCGCAGAAGACAATGACCCCCGCTTCAAGCCGAGGACGGGGGAGATCCACGACTTCACTCCCCGCGGCTGAGCCGCCATCTACGACTTTTTTCAGCCTTTCCCGTGTTGATTTATTGACCCAAGCCAAGGTGGTGTAACAGTCCGCATCTACAATGACGCCGTAACAATCACAAAAATAAAAAATAACTTTATCAGTTACTTGGCTCATTCAGGATGCGCACATGACCACAACCCGGCACGAAGGGGAGATCCGTTTCCCCGATCACATCTCACTGATCTCGACCACGGATCCCGCCAGTCACATCACTTATGCCAACCAGCACTTTTGCGATGTGGCGGGCTACAGCGCGACCGAAATGGAAGGGGAGCCCCACAATCTGGTCCGCCACCCCGACATGCCCAAGGCCGCGTTCGCCGACATGTGGCGCCGCCTGCAACAAGGCAAGAGCTGGATGGGGCTGGTAAAGAACCGCGCCAAGAGTGGTCAGTTCTACTGGGTCAACGCCTACGTCACGCCGATCCTCAACGATCAGCAGCAGATCATCGAATACCAGTCTGTCCGCACCCGTCCCCAGGATCACGACATCGCCTGGGCAGAGCAGCTCTATGCCCGGATCCGTGACGGCAAGGCACTGCCCTGGCTGACCCGGCTGACCCTGGAGCCGGGGCAGCTGTGTCTGCTGCTCTCTGGCACCGCCCTGCTCGGCATGGGGGCCAGTCTGGTCACCGGCCAGCCGGGGTGGGGAGTCATCACCCTGCTCTGCTTGCTGGCCCAGATGGGGCATGGCTGGCATCTGCAACGGCGGCTGGCCAGGCTGCTGGCCACGGCGGGCGAGGAGCAGGGCAGCGCCCTTTGCCAGGTACTCTATGCCAGGCGTCAGGACAGCCTGGCCGCCCTTGAACTGCTGCTGCGCATGAAGAAGGCGGAGCTGCGCGCCGTGGTGGGTCGCAGCGCGGACACCAACCAGCAGATCCTGCAGGCGGCGGAGGATGACAGGGGGCATATCCAGACCATAGACACTCACCTGCAACAGCAGCGGGCCCAGAGCGAGCAACTGGCGGCGGCCATCACCCAGATGAGCCAGTCCATCCGCGATGTGGCTGACAATGCCCACCAGGCCAATGCGCTGGTGGGCGAGGTCCAGCAGGTGTCCGCCAGTGGCCAGCAGGCGCTGGCCACAACCCGGGATTCGGTCGACAGGCTTCATCAGGAGCTGGACGCCAGCCAGGGCGTGCTGGCGCGCCTGACCCAGGACAGCCAGAAGATCAACGGCATTCTGGAGGTGATCGGGCAGATTGCGGATCAGACCAACCTGCTCTCCCTCAATGCGGCCATCGAGGCGGCACGGGCCGGTGAACAGGGGCGCGGCTTTGCGGTGGTGGCCGACGAGATACGGGCCCTGGCCCAGAAAACCCGCAGCTCCACCGGCGAGATAAGCGACATGATAGGGGCGCTGCAACAGAGCACCCGGCAACTGTCCGATGGCATGGAGCAGGGGGCCCAGACATCAGTGCTCTGCCAGCAGCACATGGGGGCCACCGCCGAGGTGCTCGACCAGATCAACCGGATGCTGGCCCGGGTGACCCACACCAGCGACGAGATAGCCCAGGCGGTGAGCCAGCAGGCGGATGTCACCAGCACCCTGGATCAGGGGATCCACCAGATCCACCAACTGGCGAGCCACACCGCGGACAACAGCCGTCAGGCCCTTGATGGCATCACCCTGCTGGTGGAGCGGCTGCAAAACCTCTCCCGCCTGATCAACCAGTTCCACGACTGACCCCCTTGCCGTGTAGTTTGGCGCGCCCCCGGGCGCGCTGCCGATCTCTCCTCTCCTTCACGACGACAGGCTCCCGCCGGGGGCAAGAAGTCCGTCTCAGGATTTGCCCTTGAACTGCTTGATGCTGCGCTTGCCCTGGGTGCGACGGTTCGCCTGCTTGTCTCTTGGCGCCCGTTTGCTCTCCCCGCTGGCGGGTTTGTCGGTCACCGGAAAACCTGCCAGCGCCGCCAGGGGCAGGGGCCGACCGGTCAGGGCCCGGATCCCCTCGAGCGCCTCCCCATCCCCGTGGCAGGTAAGGGAGATGGCCAGACCGCTCTGCCCGGCACGGGCGGTACGACCGATACGATGCACGTAGACGGGCGCATGGTCCGGCAGATCCAGATTGATCACCACCGGCAATGCCTCCACGTGGATGCCGCGCGCCATCAGATCCGTGGCCACCAGCACCCGCACCCTGCCCTCCTTGAAATCCGCCAGCGCCTGCTCCCGCGTGGCCTGATCCTTGTTTCCGTGCAGGGCTGCCACCGTCATGCCAGCCCTGGCGAGTTTCTTGGCCACCCCGTCCGCGTCGTCCCTGGCACTGATGAAGACCAGCACCTGGGGCCACTCTCCGGCCTCCAGCAGGGCGATCAGCGCAGGCACCTTGCTGCTCCTGTTGACCAGATAGAGCCGCTCCTCGATGTCGTTCACCAGGCTGTTGAGCGGCTCGGCCTCGATGCGCACCGGATCCTGCAGCAGGCCCGAGGCCAGGCTCTCCAGCTCGACCGGCAAGGTGGCGGAGAAGAGCATCTGCTGCCGCGCCTCCGGCATTGCCTTCATCAGCCACTGGATATCGGGCCAGAACCCCATCTCCAGCAGGCGATCCGCTTCATCCAGCACCAGCATGCGCAGGGCACCCAGCCCCAGCGTCTGCTGGGCCAGCAAGTCCCGCAACCGTCCGGGGGTCGCCACCAGCAGTTGGGGGCCGAGAGCCAGTTCCCGCTCCTGCCACTCCTGGGCCACCCCGCCACACAGGGTCAGAAGGCGCACCCCCAACCCGTCGGCAATCTCCTGCAGGGCGGCGCTCACCTGGCTTGCCAGCTCCCGGGTGGGTACCAGTACCAATCCCTGTACCCGGTCGCTGGCTGCGTCCAGCCTCTGCAGCAGCGGCAGGCCGAATGCCAGGGTCTTGCCACTGCCGGTCCTGGCCAGGGCAAGCAGATCCCGTCCTGACAAGGCAGCAGGAATGGCTAGCTGCTGAATGGGGGTCGGTTTTTCCAGCGCTGCGGGCAGCAGGGGCAACAGGGCGGGGTCAAGGGCGAGTTCGTCAAACGTCATGGGGATCGCAGATACAGGCTGAACGAGGATGTGGAGGCGAAGTCTAGCCAGACCCACCCCATAAGTAAAAGGTTCGGGAGCGCAATAAAAACGGCCTGCCCCGTGTGAACGGGGCAGGCCGTCAGGCAATCAGCCTGTGGCGCGACTTACAGAACGGCCAGGGCGGCGGCGTAGTTCGGCTCGTCGGCGACTTCAGCCACCAGCTCGCTGTGCAGCACCTTGTCATGCTCATCCAGTACCACGATGGCACGGGCAGCCAGACCCACCAGCGGGCCGGAGGAGAAGGCCACGCCGTAGTCCTGCAGGAAGGAGACGCCACGCAGGGTGGAGAGGTTCACCACCTTGTCCAGACCCTCGGCGCCGCAGAAACGGGCCTGGGCGAACGGCAGGTCGGCGGAGATGCACAGCACGACGGTGTTGTTCAGGGCGCTTGCCTGCTCGTTGAACTTGCGCACGGAAGTGGCACAGGTCGGGGTGTCGACGCTCGGGAAGATGTTCAGGATCTTGCGCTTGCCGGCGAAGGTCGCCAGGGTCGCATCGGACAGATCGCCAGCAACCAGGGAGAAGGGCTTGGCCTGCTCACCGGCAACGGGGAAGTGACCGGAGACGGAGACGGGGTTGCCTTGCAGGGTGACGGTATTGCTCATGTTAGGTCCTTGATGATTGATGTGGGATCCAGGGTCCCCAGTATAGGCCCGCCACGGGATGACAAACACCCGCTAATGAAAGGGATTTGGCATCCCTTTGCGTCCCCCCTGCTCCAGGGGCAGATCAGCGGCCACTGGCATGGACCCGGACAAAGAGGAGAAGAGGGCTTGACCTTGGACTTTACACCAAGGTTTACACTCGGCTCAGTCATCCAGGATCCCGCAGGGGCGGGATCCCTCAAGAGGAACGCATCATGAGCAAATCCTGCTGCAGCCATCAACACGCCGCCGCCCCCATCAAGGCCGTCAGCAAGGCCGCCACCCCACAGGCCGGGCACAGCCACACCAGCCACTGCTGCGACAACGCGGCACAGGCCAGTGGTGTCGCCAACCCGACCCGCCACGATCATCAGGGGCAAGGTGGCGCAGACGGCCCGGGGGATGAAGAGCCCCCCAGAGGCACTTGCGCCACCGACACAGCCCACGACCACGATCATCATGAGCAGGGGCACGAGCACGCCCATACGGCCGCCGCGACCGAGCCGCCGCTGGCTACCCCCGAGCAAAACAGCCGCCGCCATAGCTGGCAGGTGCTGGGCATGGATTGTCCCAGCTGTGCCCGCAAGATAGAGACCGCCGTCAGCCGGGTGGAGGGCGTACAGCAGGCCCGCGTGCTGTTTGCCACCGAGAAGCTGGTGGTGGATCTGGCCCCCGGCCTCTCCCCCGACCCCGTCACCGCCGCCGTGCTGGCCGCCGGCTTCCAGCTCAAAGGGGGAGCTCAGAACACGGCTCGCAGCGAACCGGGCCGCAGCCCTCTGATGCAGAGAGTCAGCAACCTGCTCGACAAATACTGGCAGCCCCTGTCGCTCGCCGGCTTGATGGGGATGGCGGCCCTGCTGCCGAACCAGCTCGGTCAGCCGCTCTTTACCCTGGCCACCCTCTGGGGGCTGTGGCCCGTCGCCCGCAAGGCGTGGGCACTGACCAGAAGCGGCTCTCCCTTCGCCATCGAGACCCTGATGACGGTCGCCGCCGTGGGGGCCCTCTTCCTCGGCGAAACCGCCGAAGCGGCCATGGTGCTGCTGCTCTTCATGCTGGGGGAACATCTGGAAGCCTATGCCGCCGGCCGCGCCCGCGCCGGGGTCACCGCCCTGATGGCGCTGGTGCCCGACAAGGCGCTGCGCATCCGCACCACTGCCGAGGGCGAGGTGCGGGAAGAGGTCGCTGCCGACCAGCTGCGCCCCGGTGACATCATCGAAATCGCCCCGGGTACCCGCCTGGCCGCCGATGCCCGCCTGCTCGACCCCCTCGGCGCCTTTGACGAGAGCGCCCTGACCGGCGAATCCATCCCGGTGGAGCGCCGCCGGGGTGACAAGGTCCCCGCCGGCAGTCTGGCGGCGGACCGGGTGCTGCGCCTCGAGGTGGTGTCCGAACCCGGCAACAACGCCATCGACCGCATCCTGCATCTCATTGAGGAGGCCGAGACCCAGCGCGCCCCCATCGAGCGCTTCATCGACCGCTTCAGTCGCTGGTATACCCCGGCCATGATGCTGGTCGCCCTGCTGGTGGTGCTGGTACCGCCGCTCGCCTTCGGCCAGAGCTGGGACGAGTGGGTCTATCGCGGGCTGGCGCTGCTGCTGATCGGCTGCCCCTGCGCCCTGGTCATCTCCACCCCGGCGGCGGTCACCTCGGCACTGGCGGCAGCCACCCGGCAGGGTGCCCTCATCAAGGGGGGCGCCGCGCTGGAGCGGTTGGCCCACATCGATACCCTGGCCTTCGACAAGACCGGCACCCTGACCCTGGGCAAGCCGCAGCTGACCGAACTGGTGAGCCTCGATGGCCAGCCGGAGGCCGAACTGCTGGCGCTGGCGGCCGCCATCGAGCAGGGCTCCCACCACCCGCTGGCCCGCGCCGTGGTGACGGCGGCAGGGAAGCGGGGTCTTGCCCTGGCGGCGGCCCAGGATCTGCGCGCCCTGCCCGGCATGGGGGTAGAGGGTCGCATCGACGGCGCTCTCTGGCAATTGCTGGCGCCGAGTCGGGTCGCCTCCCTCGATGACGCAACACGGGGCCGGGTCGCCGCCCTGGAGCTGCAAGGCAAGACAGTGGTGGTGCTCGGTCAGCCCGACGCCGCCCCGGCCGCCCTGCTGGCCCTGCGCGACCAGATCCGGCCGGAAGCGGCTGCGGCGCTGCAAGAGCTCAACCAGCTCGGCCTGCAGAGCATCATGCTGACCGGGGACAACCCCCGCGCCGCCGAGGCGATCGCCACCGAGCTCGGCATGGGCTGGCGCGCCGGCCTGCTGCCGGAAGGCAAGGTAGAGGAGATAAGCCAGCTCGCCAGCACCCGCAAGGTGGCCATGATCGGCGACGGCATCAACGATGCACCGGCCATGAAGCGGGCCAGCATCGGCATCGCCATGGGAGGCGGCACCGACGTGGCGCTGGAAACCGCCGATGCGGCGCTGACCCACAACCAGCTCGGCGGGGTCGCCGCCATGATCCGGCTCTCCCGCGCGGCGCTGGCCAACATCCACCAGAACATCGCGCTGGCGCTGGGGCTCAAGGCCATCTTCCTGGTCACCAGCCTGCTCGGCATCACCGGCCTGTGGATTGCGGTGCTGGCCGACACCGGCGCCACCGCCCTGGTCACCGCCAACGCCCTGCGCCTGCTGCGAAAACGCTAGTCCGGCCGTAAACTGCACAACCAACAGCCGCTCCAACGGGGCGGCTTTTTTATTGCCTCGCCCACGAGCAAAGAAAAAGCGCGGCTGCCGGTCGGCAGTCGCGCTTTGCTTACTCTCTCGGTGTTATCCCGCCCTTGGCGAGGCGGAATTCAACCCGGGGCTGCCGAGCCAGCCCCGGGCTCGATGGGAAAGACTTACTTGGCGCTGCACTCCTGGATGATGACGCTGCCCACCTCGCCGGAAGTCTGGGTCGGGTCAACCTTCACCAGGAAGCTCCACAGACCCTGTTCCAGCGTGATGCTGTTGTTGCCCATGCCACCGTCGCCGTGCTGGAGCGGGTAAACCTGCTCGGGCTCCAGTGCGATCAGGGTGCCACCGGCATCCTTCACGAAGAACTGCTTGCTCCAGTTGCCATCGTCGTTGGCAAACTTGAAGTCAAAGCTGCCCGCGTAGTTGAAGGCGGCCTGATAGATAGCGAGGTTACCTTCCATCCCCTTGTAGCTCAGCTGGTAGGCCGGCTGGGCGTTCCAGTCGCTCAGACTGCCGCGCACATAGAGCGGGAAGCCGAGCGGATTGCCCGCGACGGTATCCAGCACCTTGCAGCTCTGCGCCGGTTCGGTGTAGCTGACACTCAGGGTGGGCTTGTCCTTGTTCATGGCGGTGAAGACAAACTTGTAGGTGCCAGCCTTCTCCACGTTGAACGGCAGATCCCCGCCATTGGCACAGAGCGTATTGACCTGGCCGGTCGCAAGCTGGTCGGTATCGCTGCACTTGCCGTAATTGACGGGGCCGCTCCACTCGTTGCCAGCGATCTTCACCTGGGTCGACCCCAGCTGATCCGCCGTCACCTCGGTGGTGAACTCATAGGTGAAGTTGCCACTGAAGTTCATCTTGTTGACCGGATCCCACTGATTCAGGAAACCGCGCACGAACACCTCGGTGTCACCGAAGGGAGGCAAGGTGCTCAGATCCGTCTTCTTGCTCACCGGCAGCCCCGCGCCCTGGGCACCGCTCTGCGGCTTGACGAACACCGCCGCCGACCAGGCGCCAAGGGTCAGCTGACCGCTGTCATTGGCCGCACCGCTGGCGATGCTGTCGGAGTCACGGTGGGCACCGCTCAGGACCATGCCGGTCAGATCGATGGGCTGATCCTTGCCGTCACGGAAATCGCCGATGCTCTGGGGCTGATTGGTGGCGTTGATCATCACCACCAGGCCGTCGATGGCCGGATCCAGATCCGCACCGGCGCCCACCCCGTCATCCACGCTCATCACGATGAGACCCGGGATCTGCTCAGGGCCGGTGTTGCGGAAGTCGACCCGCTTGATCACCTCGGCGCCGCTGCCAAGACGCAGCAGACGAGAAGATTGACGCAGTTCGGAGAGCTCCTGGTAGAAGTTCACCATCTGATGCATCTCGGCCGAACCCGGCTTGGCGTGCTGGCCGAGCACCTGCTCGATCAGCTCGTAGTTGGCCTCGTCCTTGTCCTTGCGCGGCAGCCCTTTGTCAAAATTATTGTCACTTAAGCCGTAGTCGACCCGGTTGTACCAGTCACCGGAGTCGTAGCTGTCCCGCTCCATGGACTTGGAACGCAGCAGCTCGACACCCGCGTGGGTGAAGGGAATGCCCTGACCCAGCATGGCGGTCGCCAGAGAGACCCCCTGCATCCGCACCAGGTCGGCCCCGGCGGGTGCCTTGTACACCAGGTTGTCGAACAGAGTCTGGTTGTCGTGCTTGTCGACATAGTTCTGGATTTCGGTCGGATCCTGGGCATAGCCCGCCGGTTGACCGTTGTAGTCGATGTCGGAGCCTTTCTTCGGTATGCCGTCCTTGTCGGTCAGCACGAACTCCTTGAGGTTGCCCGCCATGCCGAGGCGCACCAGATCGGACTGATGCAGGGCGGTGGCGAGATCGACGCCGTCCAGCTCGTTGGCATCCACCAGGGCGCCGTTGCCAAAGCCCTGGGTCTTGCGAATGGCTTCGCCGCCGTCGAACGGGCTGCCGCCGCGCACCGCATCACGCAGCCGGTCGGAGAAGGAGCCGATGCCGGTACCGGCCAGGTGCTTCTGGGTCGCCTGTACGAAGCGCTTGTCATCCTGTACCTCGCCGAAGTTCCACCCCTCGCCGTAGAAGTACATGTCCGGATTGACCTTCTTCACCTCGGCCAGGGCCTGCACCATCTGATCTTTCGGGTGATGGCCCATGAGGTCGAAGCGGAAGGCATCGATCTTGTAGTCCCGTGCCCAGGTGACCAGGGAGTCATCCATCAGCTTGGCGAACATGGCATGTTCCGGCGCCGTGTTGGAGCAGCAGGTGGAATTTTCCACCGAACCGGTCTCCGGATTGAGGCGCTGGTAGTACCAGGGCACAATCTTGTCGAGCACGGATTTGGAACCGAGACCCGCTTCGTTGGTGTGGTTGTAGACCACGTCCATCACCACGTTCATGCCGATGTTCTGCTTGATGGCCTGCACCATCTCGCGGAACTCCTTGATCCGGGTCGCCCCCTCCGCATTGGTGGCGTAGGAGCCTTCCGGGGTGGTGTAGTGGTAGGGGTCATAGCCCCAGTTGAAGGAGTCCACCCCGCGCAGATAGCCGTACAGCTCCTGCACCACGGGGTTCTCCTTGCTGTCGCTGGCTTGCAGATCACCGAGCACGGCTTCGATGGTCTCGCCGCCACCACAGTGGCTGGCAAACCTGGAGTTCTTGACCTCGGGATTGACCTCGCACAGCTTGCTGAAGTCATCGCCGATGTTGGCCACCTTGGCCGGATCCTCGTTGACGGTAGCGATGTCGAACACCGGCAGCAGGTGCAGGTGGCTGACGCCGCTCTTGGCCAGGGATTTCAGGTGGGTGACGGGCACGCTGTCGCTGTCGGTCAGCCCGAGGAACTTGCCGCGGTGCTCCACCGGCGTCGACTCGTCGTTGCCGGTCAGATCCCGGACGTGGGCCTCATAGATGGTGATGTCGGCGGGGTTCTTCTGGCTGTGGGGCGCCTTCAGGCTGTCCCAGCCTTCCGGCTTGAGGGCCGGATCGTCGAGATCCACCACCTGGCTGAACTCGGAGTTCATCGCCAGGCTCAGGGAGTAGGGGTCGGTCACCTGATAGGATTCCAGCTTGCGGCTGACCGGGTGATAGACCTGGATATCGTAGCGGTAGTATTTGCCGACAAGATCGCTGCCCCCCTGCACGCTCCAGCTGCCGCTGGCCTCGTCCAGGGTCATGGCGCGCTCGCCAAGCGACTTGTGCTGCTCGTCGAACAGCGCCAGCTTGACCGACTTGGCGGTCGGCGCCCAGAGCCGGAAGGTGACATTGCCCCCCTCCACCACGGCGCCGTAGGCCAGCTTGGTGGCCGCTTCGCTGTAAAGAGCATCGAGGGCACCGGCACTCTGCACCAGGGTCGCCCCCTGCAGGATGCCGTCCGCATCGGTCCCGATGGCGACCAGCTCACCCTTGAGCAGGGGCTTGAGATCTTTTCCCGCAGGCAGGGCGAAGGCGGCGGCATCCTTGAGGTGCGGGTATTTGGCCTGCTGCTCTTCGGTCAGGCTGGTCGGAGTCAGCTTGAGGTAGGGGAAATCGAATACGCCCTCGCTGTTTGCCGTGATGGTGCCTGACTCTGTGTAGTAGAGGCGCACATAGGGCTTGTCCTTGCCCCCTTGCCAAATCAGGGTGTTGTCGTCGATGAGATGGGCACTGGCCCCCGCCACGCCGAAGGCGGCGGTGAAGGCTTCCGCCCGGCTGCCGAAGATCTCGTTCTTGCCGGCGACGATGGCCACGGTGCGATCCGGGTGATCGTTGAAGACCACCTTCATGTCGCTGCCGGTCAGGTTCGCGAGATCGCCGTTGCGGGCGATGAAGTTGATGCAGCCTTCCATCTTGGAGAGCGGCACGACCCAGGCCGGACCAAAACTGTCCGCCGCGGACGGCGTCTTGCTCTTGTCATCCCAACCGGTGTTGAGGCCGCCCTCCGAGGTCGAGTTGCAGGCATCGTTGTTCCACAGGTGCAGGCTGTGGCTGGCGAACGGGCCGGTGACACCGCGCGCCGCGCTGGTCTGGGTATCCACCAGGGCGATGACCGCTTCGTCAGGGCCGGCCGTCAGCAGTTCGGCCGGGGGCTGGACGTTGGGAAGACGAGCGACGGGCTCATCCTGAGGGGCAGGAGCAGAAGAACTGTTGTCGTTACAGCCTGACAAAAGCGCGAGCAGTGAGGCTGTTACCAGCGCCACTTTGGTCTTTTTCATATCCATTTTTTTATAATTCCCGCTGTAGTTAGTCTCGATATCCGAGTACCCGGTCATTGCCGAGCGGTGTCATATTAATCAGCGGGAATTGCCGTAAATGTGAGCGGATGGGCAAAAAAAACCAATCCGCATCAACAAGATAACGTTTTCATAACGAAAACTCGATCGCGCTCACAGACCTGGCACCGCTTTCGGCCCATACCAGCGGGAAGAGGGGAGCGAGTGACGAAATCAATGTCCAATCAAATGGATAGAGGGGGCTGGGTGATGAAACGGATTGAGGAGCAGGCCAGGCGGCTGGACCAGGAGTATCAGGGCATTGCCCAGTTGTTCGATCAGTTCTGCCAGCAGGCCGGCGTGCTCGCCGAACGCTATCACTTCTTCAACTGGCCGGATTATGAAGAGAGCCCGCCCCTCGCCCGCGCCTTCACCCTGCTGGGGGAACCACGGGAGCTGCGGCTGCGCTGTCAACCCGGCGAGGGGGGTTCCCTGAACGGCCTCCTCCAGGTGTGTGGCGAGGAAGGCAAGGTTCACGCCAGCCTGAGCTTTCATGCCGACGGCCACCTGCTGCTGGAGCCGGGCCGCCTGCTCGACGACCCGCCGGGACTGCTGCTGAGGCTGATGCTGGGCTCCCTCTGGCAGGATCAGGGGAGCGAGCCTCCCCGCTGACGCCCGCCAGGGGCGTCAGTCGGCAGACACTTCGATGGTCAGGTGCACCAGCTCCTCGTGGATGGCGAGGCGCTCGCGGATCGCCTGTGCCGGGACCGGGGTCGCCATCTGCAACGACATCGCAGCGGCATACTGCGTCTGCCCCACCCGCCAGACGTGCAGATCGCGGATCTCGGCGCCAGGCAGCTCGGCGATCACCTCGCGGATCTCGTCCACCAGGGGCGCATCCATCTCCGCATCCAGCAAGACGCGCCCGGTATCACGCAGCAGCCCCCTGGCCCACACCGCCACCAGCACGGCCCCGGCGATGCCCATCAGGGGATCCAGCCAGTCCGCCCCCCAGAACATGCCTCCCACCAGCGCCAGAATCGCCAGCACCGAGGTGGCCGCGTCCGCCAGCACGTGGAGGTAGGCGGCGCGCAGGTTGAGATCCTGATGGCCGTGGTGGTGATCGTGCGAGTGGTCGTGATGACCGTGATGGTGGTCGTGACCATGGTGATGGCCGTGATCGTCCCTGAGCAGCCAGGCACAGGCCAGATTCACCAGCAGGCCCAGCAGGGCAATGCCGATCGCCTGCTGATAATGGATGGGGCTGGGGTCCAGCAACCTGGCCACCGACTCGAACAGCATCAACCCCGCCACCCCCACCAGCAGCAGGGCGCTGCTGAAGCCCCCCAGCACCTCTATCTTCCAGGTACCAAAGCTGAACCTGTGATCCCGCGCGAAGTGGCGGGCAGCGCGATAGGCCAGCACCGAGAGGCCGAGGGCCAGGGCATGGGAGCTCATGTGCCAGCCGTCGGCCAGCAGCGCCATGGAGTTGTAGAACCAGCCGCCACCGATCTCCGCCACCATCATGACGACGGTGAGCAGCACGGCCCAGCGGGTCTTCTGTTCGGCCAGGGGATTCCCTTCGTGGACGACGGGGTGGTGGCAGTGGGATGTGGCGAGGGATGGCATGGATTTCTCCTGAAAACGAGGATGCTATATACTATACCCCAGTATAGTTTTATTGATCGAGAGGATCCTGCATGTCACACACGGTTCACGACAAGAAGAAGCTGCTGGCTCGGGTCAGGCGCATCAAGGGGCAGACCGGCGCCCTGGAGAGCGCCCTGGAACAGGAAACAGACTGCGCCGCCATCCTGCAGCAGATTGCCGCCATCCGCGGCGCCGTCAACGGCCTGATGCTGGAGGTGCTGGAGGGACACATGCGCGAGCATCTTGGCGCCGAGGAGGCGACCCATGCCGAGCGGCTGGAGGATCTGGATCAGGTGGTGAGGGTACTGCGTTCCTATCTGAAATAAGGGCGCCCGGTGATGACGGGCGCCCCTGTCAGTCGAAGTCCGCGTAGGGAGTGAGAGGCCTTGGCGGCATATCGAGATCCCCTTGCCAGGGCTTGAAGGTGTAGCGCAGGAACAGGGTGACATGGCTGGGGGCATAGTCATCCGCCTGCTGGATGTCCACCCGGCCACCGATGCGCCAGTGCTCCGTCAGCCTGTGTTCCACCACGCCATTCAGGGTGTAGCCGAATCCACTGCTACTGCCCCCTTTCACAGGCGCATTTCTGTCTGGCAAACCGCTTGGCAACAGGCCTTCCAGCGGGTAGCGGCGACTGTCGTCAGTACGGGCGTAGGACCAGGATCCCGATCCACCCAGCTCCCACGACCAGTCCGGGGTACGCTGCCGGTAGCTCACCGGCACCGAGAGCGAGAAGTACCCCTGCGGGCTGTAATAACCCCCCTGCCCCAGGGTATAGCCCCCCAGATCCTGCTGGTAGTGCCACAGCATGGTGCTGAGCCCCACGCTGGCACGGCGATGGGTCTCGTTGACGAACTTGTAATAGCCCCCTCCCATGAGCCGGGTGCGCCAGTTGTCGGGCACGTTCTTGCCGGTCAGCAGGTGCTGCTGGGCGCTGCCCCAGAACCCGACGGCCCCTCCCAGATCCCGGCTGAGATCGAGGCGGACCCCGTTCGCCCGCACCCCGCCCCAGCTGATGCCCGTGCCCGGATCCACCGTTCCCCCATAGGAGAGCAGCGAGCTGCTGACGGGCCGACGCGAGAGGGTCATCCCCCACCCCAGCGTGTGCCAGTCACCGGTCAAGGTGGCGCCACCAACCCAGTCCACCACCTCGAAACCGAGGGGCGTGGTCCCCAGATCGAACGCCCAGGCCCCCCGCTGCCAGCCTGCCGCCAGGGTGGTCCCCCGGCTCTGCTGGTGCGCGTCCCCGCGACAGTCCCTGGCCGCACAGGTACCGAACTGCGCCCGGTAAGGGGAGTCCGGCAGATCTCCGGCATCCATGTCGACCAGTTCAAGGCGGCCGAAGGCGGTACCACCGGCCAGCGGCGTATCCAGTTGCGCCATCTGGGTCAGCGCCCGCAAATCCGAGTAGCCCCCGGTACCGCTGGAGCCCCAGTAATCGCTGTCGAGGGAGAAGGTGGTCTGGCTCTGCCGGTAATGCCTGTCGAGATCGCTGCGCAGGCCGGATGCCAGCCACCCCTCCCCATCCTGACTGCGGGCCAGCCGGGTCAGCTCGCCCCCCTCCAGATCCTCGCGGGGGGCCAGACCTGCGGCCACCAGCCCCTTGCGATCCCGCACCAGGGCCTCTTCCACATCATGCTCGGCAACGCGCTGGCGGGCGGCATCGCGCCAGAACAGTGCCGCCTGCTGGGAGGCCGGTTGCAGCGCCACCAGGGGTTCGTAGTCGGTGAAGATGGCGCGGGCTGTCTCGCCCTCTCCCAGCGCCTGATAGAGATTGGCTACCCGGCGGTAGTAGTTGGCCCCCTCCGGGGGCAGCGGGCTGACCGGCCAGGCGGGCAGCCAGTGACGGGCCTTTGCCAGATCGCCCCTGGCCTGGGCCAGTTCGGCCATGCCAAGCCTGGCCTCGGGCTGTTGCGGCGTGCGGGCAAGCACCTCCTGATAGCGCTGCTCCGCCAGTGCATAGCCCCCCCAATCCGTGGCCCATTCCGCCAGCATCAGGCTTACCTCTTCATCCGGCTGCAACGGCTGAAGCAGGCGTTCGGCCCCCTCATCATCCCCGGCCTCGTGACGCGCCCTCGCCCTGGCGAGCACCTCGCCGCGGGCGAGGCGCTGATCCAGCGCATCCATGTCCTGTGTCCAGCCGGACCTAGGGATGGCGGCCAGCACCCCTCTCGCCTCCACCATCTTGTCCTGCCCCGAGAGATAGAGGGCGGTGGCGTAGCGCAGGGTGGCATCCTGCGGGTGCGCCGCCAGCCGTTCTCGCAAGAGCCGCTCCCCGCTGCCAGCCTCCCCGAGGCGGGCCCGGGTATCGGCCACTCGATAGGCCAGCCACACCTCTTCCGGGGTCAGCGCAAGTGCCTGCTCGCGAAGGCGCAGCGCCGCCGCCACCTTGCCGGCCCGATCAAGCTGATCGGCCTCCTCCTGCAACAGCCCGGCCTTGAGCCGCCGCCCTTCGGCCTGCATCCCGGGGGTGCCCTGCTGCTCCAGCAGGGCCAGGGCACGTGCCGGATCCTGCTCCTTGTAGAGATCGAACAGGCGGGCCAGGGCCCGCTCCCGCGCGCTCCCCATGGCGAGCGCCTTGCGGTAGGCAGACTCCGCGTCGGCATCGCGATGGCGGCCACGCTCGCTGTCTCCAAGCCCCAGCCAGGCTTCGGGCTCACGCCCATCCTGGGCGATGGCACGGCGATACAGGGTCGCCGCCTCATCCCACTGCTCCCGTTCCAGGGCGCTGCGCCCCTGGCTCACCAGCAGCCAGTAGCGGTTGGTAGCCAGCAGGCTGCGCCATTTGTCCTTGTCGGTCACCTCGGGGTGTGCCAGCACCCGTTCAAACTGGGCGATGGCCAGCGCTCGCTGATCGTTGCGGGAGTAGGCCTGCCCCAGGGCCCCCATGAGTTCAGGATCCCCCGGGTTGGCAGCCAGGGCACGCTGCAAGCGGGAGATGGAGGCACCACCTCCCGCCGTGCTTGCGAGCGCCGACTGGCGTGCGCGATAGGCAGGCGAGGCCCACTTCTCCTCCTGGGTAGCGAGCAGCTGTTCCGCCTTGGTAGTATCCCCTTCGCCAAAGAGCACCATGTACTCCTGCAAGGCAGCAATGCTCCCGGGCCCGATGGGCAGGGATTCGATGTCCGCGAGCCAGATCTCGGCGGCCTCGTCCCGCTGATAGGGATCTCGCGCCATCTCGCGCAACAGGTTCTGCGCCCCCTGGCGCCGACCCTCCGCCAGATAGAGGCGAGCCAGCCCGCCCCGCACTCTGGGCTCACCCGGATATTGCCGGTTGAGTGCCTCCAGGGCCGCCAGCCCCTTTGCCTTCATGGCCGGGATCCGTGTCTGCAACAGGGCATAATCCACCGCCACGTCGAGATTGGGGGGCAAATCACCGGAGAACAGGGAGCGATAGAGACGCTCGGCCTCCTCCAGCCTGCCGGCGCTGGTCAGCAGCCTGGCTTGTTGCAGTTGCTGGCGCCTGGCCGGTTCGTTCAGGGCCAGGTTGGCCATGCCCTGACGATAGAGCGCAGAGTCGGGGTCTTGCTTGCCAAGGCGGGCCAGCAGTGCCCCGGCCTCCTTGACCTTGCCCTGGCGCAGGGCCTGACGGGCCTGGGCTGCCAGCAGCTCCGGATGATCGGGCTCCACCAGGGAGAGGGAATAGAGGCTGTTGCTGACGAGATCTTCCCGCCCACGGGCCTAGCCAATCCTGACCTGCTCCAGCAGCCAGGCCACCGGCTGTACCGTCCCTTGCGCCAGGGCTCCGCTCATCAGGCAGGCGAGCAGGCACCCCAGGGTCACTCTGCCTGACATGATTCGCTCCAATCCGGCTGCAGGGTACCGTCGGCGGCAAAGCGATAACGCCCCTGATCCCAGCCTGCGCCGAACAGGGTCAGCACGCTGCCGTAGTAGGCATCCGTATCCAGCCCGTGATCGGAGACCTGCTTGCGCAAGGTGACCTGCGCCGGCAAGCCCCGTGACAGGGGCAGAAGGGCGGCGGCAAAGCCGCTCGGCCCCTTGCCCTGAACCTGTCCACTTTGGCTGGAGACCCGCTCGGGAAGATGACCCGATTCGGTCAGCTGCGCCAGCATGGGGGCAAAGTGGGCCACCAGAGAAGCCCTGGCGGGATCCTCCTCGCTCAGCATGCCGAGCCAGAGATAGACGCGGATGGCGTCATAGCCACCGGTGTCGTCCTTGTCCGCCGTCACCTGCCATCCCTTGTCGGCCTGCCAGTCCACCCAGTCCGGGGCAAAGCCACGGGGCGCACTCTCCTGCAGCAGCTTGGGCAAGAGGGCCCGCATCTCGCCCCAGGGCCCCTTGAAGGAGGCGAATCTGGCCAGCAGTTGTGGAGGCAGATAGCTGGGGTTGAGGGTCCAGCGTCCCTCCCCCTCATAGCCTTTCGCCCCGGGCAGCAACACGGGGCCGAGACCCGGCAGCGTGGCGACCTCTTCCCGGGCGATGCGGCGCAGCAACAGGGTGCCGAGGGCAGAGTAGCTGTGGTTGTCCCACAGGCGACCCGCCTCCAGCAGGCTGTAGGCTATCCAGAGATCCGAATCGGACGCGCTGTTCGCATCCAGCACGCCCCAGTTGCCGTCCTGCTGCCTGCCCCAGAGCCAGGATGGCAGGAAGCCGGTCAGATCCCCGCGGGCGAGCTGCCGCTCCGTCCAGTCGAGCAGGCGGGCAAAGGTCTCCCTGTCATCGTTGACCAGGGCGAAGAAGAGGGCATAGCTCTGGCCTTCCGAGGTGGTGATGCGGCGCCCGTCGGCAGGGTCGATGACCCTGCCCTCTTCGCTGATGTAGTGCTGGCGAAAGTGATCCCACTCCGGCCAGTGGCAGACGGCCTACGCCGGGAGGGAACAAAGGGCCCAGAGGAGCAGGGCACCACAGACTTTTTTCATCTGAGTCATCTCTTAATCTTCCTTCAGACGGCGACGACTGGCACTGGCAAGCAGCACCCGCAGGCCCCAGCCCAGTACCAGCATGCAGAGCAGGGTCAGCCCGGCAAGACGCACCGGATAACGGGCAAACAGTTGCCAGAGACGCTCCCACCACGGCAGGTAGCCCACCTCGTAACGATCCCCCACCACCAGGCTCTTCACCCCGGATTCCCGGATGATGGCCACCGAGCCTGCCACCTGATCGCGCAGGGTCCGGGTCTGCAGGACATCATTGAGCAATGTGACCCCCGCCGGTCCATCCGCCAGCAGTGCGACCAGGCTGCGCTGATCATGGGTCGGCGATTGCAGCCCCAGGATGACGGCGATGGCCCGGTTGCCCGTCATGCCCACCCGGGCCTGGGGCTGGCGATCGGCCATGGTGTGCAGCAGATCCCCCTTGTGCTGGCGGGTTGGCTCGTTGACCCAGCTGCGCGTGGATTGCAGCAGGGCGTCGGGAGCCAGATCCCCTCGAAACTCCTCCGGCAGGGTGCCGATGAGCAGGGTATCCCGATCCGCGGTGCGCGCCCGCTCCCAGTCGTCCAGAACCTGCAGGGAGAGCGCCGGATACCCGGTCTCGGCCCCGATGGCACCGATGGCATCGAGCAAGGTGGTGATCTGCCCGGGATGGGGTCTGGCCGGCATGACAATCTGGGTGTCGGCGAGATCCGCCATCCGGCTGAACGGGAAGCCGGCATAGGCGAACGCCTTGAGGTCGGGCATCTCGATGAAGTGACGATAACCGGTGAAGTCGATGGTGGAGCCCTCGTCGATGCGCACCTGATGGGCAGGCGGCATCACCAGATCGCAACGGCCATCCTCCGTCCCTCCCATGTATTGCTGGGCATACTCGAACGAGAAGCTCAGGCTGTTGGCCTGGGTGGTCTTGAGCCCGGGCATGCGCAGCGCCATGGTGTCGCCGTCGTCGGCAAACCAGAGCGGCAGGGTCAGCAACCGCTCACTCTTGACCTCGCCGGGCTCGAGCGTGAACGACTTCATGAGCTGGCCGTTGACCCCCACATCCAGCCGGGAACCGTCGCGCAGGGTGGGCGAGGTATGGTGATACTTCAGCTCCGTCCTGATGCCGTTCTCCCCCAGCAGATAGAGATCCGGCGGCAGGCGCAGCGTCAGGCTCATGGGCCACAGCGTGCGTCCCGTTGCCTGCAACTGGCCCGGGTACTCCGTGAGCTCATCAAAGCGCATCTTGCGATCCAGTCGCACCCAGTTCGGGGCATCGTAGGGTTGACGCGGCAAGAGCGGCTTCACCTCGTCCACCATGACGCTCTGGCCACGCAGCATGACATCGCCTCGCGCCAGCCCCTGCACCGCCGTCAGCAGATCCTGCTGATCCCGCCCCAGGATCAGCAGCAGCTTCACATAGGGGTTGTCGGGGGAGCTGATCATGTCGATGGTGGGCCCCTTCACCTCGGGATAGTCCACCAGGAAATCGGGGCGCGCGTCATTGGTGGCAAAGATCACGGCGTTGCGATCCGGCAACTGGTTGATGAGCACCGGGAAATGCTGGCCCCGCCACTGGGCCTTGGTGCCGAACCAGGAGGCCAGCACCGCCGCCGCCTGCTGCTGCTCCGGGGGCACTGAGCCCGTGAACACCATGGGCAGAGTCAGCTTGCCATTGTCCCGCACGTCGAGGAACGGCATGGGGAAGAAGGAGAGCTCGTTGCGCACCGGCAGGGTCTGCAACTGCAGGGTCAGCTTGCTGTCCCGGTTGACGTTGAGCCAGAGGGTATCGCTCGCCGGGTTCTCGCACACTTTCCGATAGTGGCCGACGAAGCTCACCTTGAGGCGGTTGAAATCCTTGGCATAGCGGGGATCCAGCTCGATGCTGGCATGGGTCATCGTCCCCATCTGATCCTGGTTGAGGGCCGTCACCCCCATCAGCTCGTCATTGAGATAGACCTTGACCTGGGAGATGAGCGGCAGCAGGGAGGGCGATGGCGTGAAGTTCAGATCCAGGGTGGCCCGGGTCACCACCTCGTCCCGCCGCACGGTGAAGTCGGCCAGTCTGTCTGGCGCATTGCCGCGCAGGGACAGGGTGCCTGGCGATGATGCCATCTGTTCGAAGCTCATCCCCTGGGTGCGCACCGGAGCGGGAACGGGCGGCAGGGGGCCGACGGCCTCGGCGGCGGTCGCACCCTGTGCCATCAGCAGGAGAGGAATAAGGTAGCGTTGTGGTTTCATCATCCTTTCACTGTCTGTGAGGTCGGAGTCCCGGCCCGGAAATCTGGGGAGACGCGACGGGGAACGAAGGAGAGGAGCCAGCGAGCCAGCTTCTCGAGGAGGATACAAACAAAGCCGATGGGTGAGGTACGGGCCAGACGCCAGTAAGCTCCCCAGCCGAGCAGGGTAATGTCGATCAGGCTGTGGAGGGGGCGATCCTTGCCCAGACGCTGCTGCCACAGGGACCAGGTATCGGCCCGGGCGAAGGTGCACTGGATGAAGGCGACATGCTGTGCCTGCGCCATGGGTTCCAGCTCCAGTCCCAGCTTGCAGCCGAACACCCGCTGCACCTTGGCGGCGAACGCCTGCTCCCGTTGGTCATGGCGCAGCAGCAACCAGACCCTCTCCTTGTCGGCCAGGGGCAGGGGCGCCTCGAGCAGCACCCCGACCCCCCGTTGGAGTAATCTCTGACAGTACAGGGGTAGAGGTGACCGTTCGCCAGCCTGATGGCCGCCGGCATCACCATCTCCACCCTGGGATTGGCACGGACCTGCCGCGACTCGAAGGCCACCGCCAGGGCGCCGCCCAGTATGGTCATGTTGTAGAGGGTCCAGATCATGCTGAGGATCAGGGTCGGCACCTCGTCGGCAGGGCCGGTGCCGATGCGCCAGAGGCCGAACCCCAGCCCGCACAGATTGAGCAGGATCAGCAGCAGATAGGGGCGGGAGACCGACAGATCGAGGAACACCTCCTCCGTCATACCCCCCTTGGCGGTCACGTTGAACGTCCCCTTGTGGGGTGCAAAGAGCGCCACCGTGGTCGGCCTGGCGATGTACCAGGCCAGCACCGTCTCATAGACCTCGCCCCAGAAGGAGTGGCGGACCTTGCCCTGCAACCGGGAGTTGGTCAGGGCGCTGTGGAAGATGTGCGGCAACATGTAGAGGGCGATGGCCGCCGCCGGGGCATAGATGATGTAGGCGTGCAGGATAAGGAAGGCGAGCGGCGCCGTCAGGAAGATGAGCCTCGGTATGCCCGAGAGGAAGTGCAGCATGGCATTGAAGTAGCAAAGCCGCTGCCCCAGCTTGAGCCCCTTGCCGAAGAGGGGGTTGTCCAGACGCAGGATCTGCACCATGCCGCGCGCCCACCGGATGCGCTGACCGATGTGGGCAGAGAGGCTTTCGGTGGCCAGCCCCGCCGCCAGCGGGATCCGGATATAGGCCGAGGTGTAGCCGAGGCGGTGCAGCCGCAGGGAGGTGTGGGCATCCTCGGTGACCGTCTCCACCGCGATGCCGCCGATCTCGTCAAGGGCGGTGCGCTTGATGACGGCGCAGGAACCGCAGAAGAAGCTGGCGTCCCACATATCGTTGCCATCCTGCACCAGGCCGTAGAAGAGGGCCCCCTCGTTCGGCATCTTGCGAAACCGTTGCAGGTTGTGTTCGAACGGATCGGCGGAGAAGAAGTGGTGGGGGGGCTGGACCACGCCCAGACGGGGATCCCGGTAGAACCAGCCCACCGTCATCTGCAAAAAGGAGCGGGTCGGCAGGTGGTCACAGTCGAAGATGGCGACCAGATCCCCGGTGGCCATCTTGAGGGCGTGATTGATGTTGCCCGCCTTGGCGTGCTCATGGGTCGACCGGGCCACATAGCGGATCCCGGCCTCCTCGGCGAAGTCGCGAAACGCCGCCCGCCCCCCGTCGTCAAGCAGCCAGATGGTCAGCTTGTCGGCGGGCCAGTCGAGCCCCATGGCGGCGTAGACTGTCCCCTTCACGATGGCGAGATCCTCGTTGTAGGTGGGGATCATCAGATCCACGCTGGGCCACTGGGCCGGATCCGCCGGCAGTTGTGCCGGGGGGCGGTGCAGGGGCCATGCGGTCTGCCAGTAGCCGAGCAGCAGCACCAGCCAGGCATAGGTCTCGGCGGCCAGCAGCAGCAGGCCGCAGGCCAGGCTGACGGGGGCGAACCAGTCGAGGGTCGAGGTGTAGCGCCACCAGATGTAGCGGCAGGAGATGGTGAGGGAGAGCACCATCATCATCAGCATGGGATAACGGCCCGGCACGGCCCGCAGGATGAAGGCCATGGCCGCCAGCAAGAGGACGAACACCAGTTGCGCCTGCAGGGTGAACGGCTGGGTGACGCAGAGCAGGGAGAGGCTCCCGGCCACCACGCAGAGCAGCACGCTCTTCCAGCGTGCCTCGCGGGGCGTGGCCCTGGCGGCGGCCAGCCCTTTCTCCTCCTGGTGGGCCAGGAAGGCGCCGAGAGCCTGGGTGCCCCTATGCCAGAGCCGTTGCCAGGAGGCGGGCCAGCGCAGAGGGATCGGTTGTGGGCGACGCACTATCATCCAGAGGCTCTGCAACAGAACGCGCAGGGGATCCCCCACCCGGGGGTGCGTCCGCTGGGGATAGAGCCCCCGGGCATGGCCCAGCACCCATTGCCAGCCATGACGCTCGAGGGGGAAGAGAGCCCAGGCCAGCAGCCAGCCCAGTGTCAATGTGGCCGCCCCCGGGCGGGAAGCCCCCCGCTCGCGCAGTGCGCGATAGCGCTGCGAGCACCAGAGGCCCGCAGCCGGCGTCAGCAGCCGCACTCTCATCGGGGGGCCTCCCCCTCTGCCAGACACCAGGTCGCCAGGGCGGCCAGCTCGTGGGCAACCAGACTGGTGGGCGCATAGCGGCCGACCGGCAGCTTGGCGGCCATGGCCTCCGCCATGGCTTCGTCCCTGTGCAGATGAAGATTGAGCAGAGGGAGCCCCCCTGCCAGCCAGAGATCCAGCAACCCCTGCTGCAGGGCCCGCTGGCTGGAGAACTGGGTCACCAGCAGACGCTCATCGGCCGCCCAGGGGTGGCGGTGAAGCCGCACATGGCAGTTGGCATCCGCATTGACCACCAGCAAGCGCCTGCAGGGGATGACGGGGGCCATGCCCAGGGGCAGATCCAGCAGCACCAGATCATAACCATCGATCCCTGCCAGCCACTCGGCTGACGCCCCCTACCCCCCGCCATGGGAGAGCAGATCCAGTCCCTCCTCCCGGCGGTGAAGCGCTCCTCGCCACTCCCGCGCCGGCTGGGTCAGCCGGCTCCAGCCTCCCAGATCGTCATGGGGCAGGCCAAGGTGGATGCCAAGCTGGTTGTCCGGGCAGAGATCCACCGCCAACACCCTTGCCCCCTGCTCATGGGCTGCCTGGGCCAGTCCGGCCACGATGGCGGTGGTCCCCACACCTCCCCGGATCCCCTGCAGGGCGATCACCTTCATGCAGACCTCCCCTCGCCAGTCCCCTCGGGCCCTTTCACTGCCACCTCCGCCAGCAGGGGGAAGCGTGCGCACAAGGCGGCGAGCCGCTCCCTGGCGGCAATATCCTAATAGGAGAGGCTGACACCAAAGGCCTGCTGGACCATGGCCACGTCATTGATCACCGTGCCCTCCACTGGGACGCCGAAGGGGGTCTGCATGTCTGATTGCCGTTCGCTGCGCATCGTCACTTCCGGTCTCATTGGGGATAGGGGACCCAGTCCCCCTGCCCCAGCTTGATGTGGTACTTGCCCTGATATTCGATCACCACCGAGCCCTGGTTCTCGGACACCGGCGGGGTCTGCGGCAGGTCGCCCAGCAGGGCATCCCAATCGATGGTCTCGCTCCCGAACACATCCTTCCCCACCAGCCTGGAGACCAGTTCTGATACCGCCAGGAAGCTGCTGGGGGTGTCCACGTTGCGGGTCGCCTCGTGGGGCGCCTTGGTACCGAGCAGGGCAACCCCCACCGGCACCTGGGTGATGCTCGGACTGGGAATGTCCCGCAGCCCGGCCATCTGCATCTTGTCGCCGGTGAGAGCGGCGCCGTGCTCAGGCACCATCACCACGGCCACCTTGCGGCCGGATTGCTCCAGCGTCGTCATGAAGTCGTCCAGCTGATCCAGCAGGGTCTTGAGCCTCGCCTTGTAGGGCGCTATCTGGAGGCTCGCCACATAGCGGTTGCCATCGTGCAGGGCGATGAGGTTGAAGAAGGTGACGTTGCGTGCCGCCTGACTCTGTGTCCGCTCGTTCAGCCAGCGGTCGAACAGGGCATCCCCGCGATAGATGGGCTCGCCATCGAAGGAGGCGAGATCATGGGCCAGTCCCTTCTTGTCCATGGGGGTCACATCCAGCCCGGCATACTGCTGCAGGCCGGTCAGGTAGTTGCCAAAATCCCCCGAGTGATCCATGGCCACCTGTTTAGCAAAGCCGAGCTGGGCCAGATTCTCGAACAGCAGACACTGCTTCGGCGCCGTCACATAGAGCCCCTGGTGGCTGGTCTGCCCGCAACTGGCCCGCAGCAGGCGAATGGAACTCGGGCCGCTGTAGGAGGTGGCGGAGTTGAAGCGGTTGAAGCGAATGTCGAAGTGGGACCAGACCGGATGCCCGCTCAGGCCGCTCGCCTCCACATCATGCCAGGCCAGGGAGCAGACATTGATGATGAGCACATCGAAGGGGGTCGCCTGGGCTGGCAGGCTCTCCGGGAAGTGCACCAGTCTCTCCTGCTCCTCCCGATAGGGGTGAAGCGCAACCACTGGACGATGAACAGATAGAGTGTCAGCAGCACGAACCCCGCGCCGACCATCTCCCAATTGATGAAACGCCCGAGCAACTCCGCCCAGTAATCCAGGGTGAAGGAGAAGACCTGGCTGCCCTGGGCACGAATGCTCTCTATCCCCGGCAACCAGGTATCGTGATAGAAGATCCCCGCCCCCACCGGCAACGCCAGCCAGTGCCGCGCACGGCGCCACCCGGCCCTTGGCAGGGGAAAGATCAGGAAGGCGGCAAACACCAGGTTGATCAGGGGGTCGAAGTTGAGATATCCCCCCAGAGCAGGGCGAACTTGGCAAGAAAATAGACATTCCAGCCACCCAGGCCATGCCAGTCCAGCCAGGGAGAATCGGCATCAGAAACGTGTCGGGTCATCGGCGATGAGTCACCTGTTATCGTGGGCCCCCCGAAGGGGCCGGGCACACTGCAATGGTTGTCAAAAGAATAGCCTGACTATTATGCAACTATTAATTTGTCTCAGGTGGCGCTGAACCTGACTCCCCCGGATGGGTGTAAGGGGAATGAGAGGGGCCGTATGTATCCATATATTATCCAAACGATCCCGATAAGGCAGCCTTCTCTGACAAAATGGGGGGAACGTGCAGACGGGATGCAGGATCCTGGCAAGGGCCCCGCGCTTACCACTGCGACAGACTTTGTCAGCCCTGTCGCCATCTCGAACAACTTGAGGCCACCTCTGGATTGCGCCATCATATCGGCCCGGCTGATGGCCGGCCGAATTGGACAGTCAACTTCAAGGACCCCCCATGTTTGAACACGTCGATGCCTATGCTGGCGACCCCATACTGACGCTAGTCGAGACCTTCCATAAAGATACCCGCGAGCAGAAGGTGAACCTGGGGATTGGCCTCTATTACGACGAGCAGGGCCGCATTCCGCTGCTGCCGTCGGTGCAGCAGGCCGAAGCGCAGCGCGCCGCCGCCCCGGCCCCGCGCCCCTACCAGCCGATGGAAGGCGCCGCCAACTACCGCACTGCGGTGCAGCACCTGCTGTTTGGCGCCGAGCACGAAGCGGTCAAGGCGGGTCGCATCGCCACCATCCAGACCATCGGCGGCTCCGGCGCCCTGAAGATCGGTGCCGATCTGCTCAAGCGCTACTTCCCGACCTCCGAGGTGTGGGTCAGCAATCCCACCTGGGACAACCACAAGGCGATGTTCGAGGGGGCCGGCATCAAGGTGCACGACTACCCCTATTACGATGCGGCCACCGGCGGCGTGCAGTTCGACGCCATGATCGACTGCCTGAGCAGCCTGCCTGCGAAAAGCATCGTGCTGCTGCACCCCTGCTGCCACAACCCGACCGGGGTGGATCTCTCCCGTGCCCAGTGGGACCAGGTGATCGCCTTGGTGGTCGAGAAGAACCTGATCCCCTTCATGGACATCGCCTATCAGGGCTTCGGTGACGGGCTGGAAGAGGATGCCTATGCCATCCGCGCCATGGTGGCCGCCGGTGTCAGCTTCTTCGTCAGCAACTCCTTCTCCAAGAACCTCTCCTTCTACGGCGAGCGCTGCGGCGGCCTGTCGGTCATCTGCCAGGATGCCGAAGAGGCAAGCCGGGTGCTCGGCCAGATGAAGGCCACCGTGCGCCGCAACTACTCCAGCCCCCCCACCCACGGCGGTCAGATCACCGCGGCGGTGATGAGCCAGCCCGAACTGCACGCCATGTGGGTCGGTGAGGTGACCGAGATGCGCACCCGCATCAAGGCCATGCGCCAGAAGCTGTTCGAGGTGCTGAGTGCCAAAGTGCCGGGCCGCGATTTTGGCTACTTCATCAACCAGCGCGGCATGTTCAGCTACACCGGCTTCACGCCGGAGCAAGTGGACCGCCTGCGGGAAGAGTTCGCCGTCTATCTGGTGCGCTCCGGCCGCATGTGCGTGGCGGGCCTCAACAGCCGCAACGTCGACTACGTGGCCGACGCCATGGCCGCTGTGCTCAAGGGCTAAGCCCGCAAGCCCCGCTCAGGCGGGGCTTTTCGTTTGTCCCCTTGCCCGTGGAACCGTGATGGATCTCATTGCCCTCTCCCGCCTCGGCGGTCGCCACCTGGTGACCCTGCATCTGCTGCTCGACACCCGCAGTGTCACCCGCAGCGCCGAGCGCCTCTGCACCACCCCCTCCACCGTCAGCAAGACCCTCAACCAGTTGCGCGAACTGCTGGGGGATCAACTGCTCTACCGCCAGGGCAATCAGTTGCTGCTGACCCCGTTTGCCGAACGCCTCGGCCCGACGCTGCGCCGCCTGCTGGGAGAGCTCAACGGCCTCACCAGCCAGGAAGGATTTGCCCCTGCCAACTGGCAGGGGGAGCTGAACCTGGCGATGCGGGAGAGCAGCATGATCTGGCCCATGGGGGCCGTACTGGGTCAGTTGCTGCAGGAGGTGCCGGGGCTGATGCCCGTCGTGCGTAACAAGGACGAGCAGGGACTGGCTGCTCTGGCGGCGGGCAAGCTCGACTTCGTGATCCTGCCCCACGATCAGAGCCAGCCCGGGGTCAATCAGCCCGGCCTCGTCTGGGAAACCTTGCGGGAGGATGAGCTGGTCTGCCTGATGCGCGCAGATCATCCGGCGTTGACGCATCCCTGGGATCTCGATGCCTACCTGAGCTGGCGCCACATCGCCATTCGCGATCAGGAGCTGGCCGATCCCTTCTTCGAGCAGAGTCTGGCCCAGCGCCAGGTACGGCGCAGACTGGGGGCCACCCTGCCGGATTTTGGCAGCGCCGCCGCCCTGCTGCGCCAGAGCGATCTCATTCTCACGGCCGTGAAGGGCTGGGCTACCCGGGCTTGTACCCAGGGGTTGGTGAGCCGCCCTGTCCCCTTCGATTACGGCGCCGTGACCCACAGCCTGGTGTGGTATGGCCCCCTGGGGGAAGATCCCGCCCTGCGCTGGTTCCGTCAGCGCATCCTGCAACTGGCCCGGGAGCTGGACGCCCCACAATGATGCCTGGCGGCAGGACTCAGGGCTTCTTGGTATAGATGGGGCCTGGGAAAGAGGTGACGTTGTTGCCCAGTTCGGTGATGCGGGCGGCCCCCTGCTTGCGCACCTGATCGACCCGCAGCACGTGGTGCATGGGAATAAGGGTGCGGGTGACGTCGGCAAATTCGCTCTTCAGCTTCTCGTGGCTGGGGTCGACGATGAGCGCCGTGTGGTTGTCCCACACGAAGTGGGCGATCTCGATGAAGCCGAACAGCTGGCCCTGATTCACCTCTCTTACATAGACTTCGTAACGCTCGCTGTGACAAATGAACTGCACTCGATAAAGGGCGTTGGATTCACTCATGGGTATCTGTTGGTGATGGACGGTTTGCCCATTCTAGCCGTCCCCTCGGACAGCCCCTATAGACAGAGTTCACAGTTGCGTCATATCGGGTCTCAGCATCCCGACGTGCTGCAGAGCTCAGATCGCAGGCAGCATCAGCGACCCAAACCCCTTGGCCTTCAATGCGTTGGCCAGCACTGTCAGGTCAGCCGACCCGGCTTCTGGCCATGACAGCGCCTCCCCTCGCACCCCGTGGTGGCGAAAGCCGTTGAGGCGGATGGGCACGGGTCCGAGAGAGTGCAAGAAGGCGGCGAGCCCGCCATCCAACGTGCCGTCGGCAGTGAGATAATCGCTCTGCCCCGGCACCAGCAGCAGCCGCACCTCCGCCAGCTTGCCCGCCTGCGCCAGCAGTTGCAGCGATGCCAGCACCCGCTCGCGGCCCCGCCCGGTCAGGGCCAGATGCACAGGCTCGCGCCACCCCTTGAGGTCTATCATGGCGCCGTCCAGTACCGGCAACAGCCGCTGCCAACCCGTTTCCCCCAGGGATCCGTTGCTGTCGAGCAGGCAGGTGAGACGGGCCAGATCCGGCGCAGCCTTGATGGCCGTGAACAGGGCGATCACGAACGGCAACTGGGTGGTCGCCTCCCCGCCGGAGACGGTGACGCCGGTGAGCAGCGGGCCATAGCGGCGCAGCAGGGCCAGCACCTCGGCCACCGACATCTGGCGCGTCTTGGGGCTGGCGTGGCGAGGGCAGACATCGAGGCAACGGTCGCAGTGGGTACAAAGCTCGGCTTGCCAGCTCACCCGCCCCTCCTGCATCGCCAGGGCTCTGCCCGGGCAACCGGGCACGCAGTCACCGCAGTGATCGCACAACCCCATGGTGTGGGGGTTGTGGCAGCCGGGGCAGCGGAAGTTGCAGTCCTGCAAAAACAGCACCAGCCGGTTGCCGGGGCCGTCCACGCAGGAGAAGGGCAGCCAGCGGCTCACCATCGCCCTGAGCTCGGCCCCCTTCTGCATGCCGTTCTCAGTGCTCATTCAAGAGGGTCTCGATAGCCACCACCCGCGGTGCCCGCTGGCGGATCCCGGTCAGCTCGCTCGCCTCGGCGCCGAGGCAGGTGGTCTGCAGCCGCGAGCCTTCTGCCGCGAAGCGGGCCACATCGCGCTTGCGGATCATGTAGCCGGTCACCCGCACCAGATCGCTGTCCGCCACGTTGGCACTGAATTCGCGCATACCGAGGGCGAAGGCCCCCTTGCAGAGTTGCAGCAGCGCCTGCGGGTTCTGGCGGATGGTGGGATCCAGGGTCAGGATCTCGCTGATCCCGGAGTGATAAAAGCCGTGGTGGGGCGCCAGGGCCAGCAGGTGACTGGCGGGATCCGGCTCCTCGCCATAGGGGATCCGTACCCCCGGGGTCACGCCCCTGTCCACGCTGAGTCCCCCCTGGGAGTGGAGCAGGGCACGGCCGCCCCAGGCATGGGCCTGCGGCGTCGCAGTAACATATTTCGAAAGCTGGGCCGAGATGCGATAGCCAAGCTGGTTCGCCTCTTCGTCGTGACCGTAGCGGCCAGGCAGATTCTCTTTATCCATCAAGATGTTGACCGCTTCCGCCATGCCGTAGATGCCGAACATGGGGACGAAGCGCTCCTCATCCAGCAGTCCCTCCTTGACCAGGAAGCTGTCGAAGAAACCGGACTCCTCGTGCAGGAAAGCGGCGCGCACCGCGATCAGCTGGGACGTGAGACGGCAGTAGTGGGGCAGCAGACAGCCGAGGAAATCATCGATCCCCTGTGCCTGCTCGGCGACTCGCTTGAGGGAGATGCGCACCAGGGTGTTGGCGCCACCGGCCTGCGGCAGGGCGTTGTAGCAGCTGACGATGCCAAACCCATGCTGGTCGAAGGTATCGCGATGGACCGGGTAGTTGGCGATATGCGGCTTGCTGCACTCGGCGATATTCTTCACCGCCAGCAGCAGCAGATCGTCGGGAGTCTGCTCCGGATCGTGAAAGAAAGTGAGGTTGGGGGCCACCTGCTTGAGCTCGTTGTCGATGCGCAGGATCAGACGGCAGATCCGGTTGTCGTCGGGACCAATGTTGACGTGCATGAAGGCATCCGGCAGCACCCGGTCCAGATAGATCCAGAACCCTTTCAGCTTGCGGTAGAGAGTCTCGTCATCCAGCTCGCCGACAAAGGGGAGCAGCAGCTGATCGAGCCGTCCCAGCCAGACCGGCATGCCGGTGACGGAGGGCACGTGATGGTAGAGGATGCGCAGGGCATCGAGGGCCTCGTCGAAGTCCAGGGGTGGCGCCAGCTCCAGCCAGGCCGAGCCCTGGCGCAGAAACCGCTCGTAATCCGGCAGCACATAGCGCGGTTTGTGGGGAGCGTGTCCCTCGAACATGTCGCACAGCACCCCTTGTGCCATGGCATCCTGCACGGCGGCAGGCAACTCGGGGTAAGGCAACGCGTTTTCGGCGGCGAGCGCCAGGGCGTGGCTCTTCTGGGCCGGTGACAGCAGGGGGTCGCGCACGATGCGCTGGCAGGTTTCGGTGAAGGACATGGTTCACTCCGTGGCGGGTGGAACCAAAATCCTCACACTTGAGAGGCCTTTTTTGAAGTGACATTCCCAACAGGGCGGATATCCCATCAAGACATCCGCCATGCAGGATCACGGCACATCCTTCACCAGGGCCAGAACAGGGCCACGCCCCCCAACCAGCGCAGCAGGAAGAAGCCCCCCATGCCGACGACCACCACCACCAGGGTAGGCAGGCGCAGCAGGGTCAACACCGTCACCAGCAGGGTGGCGGCCAGGTAGTCCGGATCCCAGTCCAGCCCGCGGCCGGGCTCATAGCTGAAGACGATGGGCAGCCAGATGGCGGTCAGCACCGACTGGGCCGAGAAGCTGAGGAAAGCCCCCATTTCGGCCCCCGGCTGATAGCGGGTCAACCGCGAGAAGAAGGCAAAACGGTTGAAGAAAGTGATCAGAGCCAGCAGCCCTATCATCAGCCAGCCCATGATCACCTCCTCATCCGGTGCAGCACATAGCCCACCACCATGCCGGCCAGGGCCGAGACGATGATGTGGATCTCCGCCAGCAGCGGCTTGGTGACGAGCGCCGTCCCGCCGCTCACCAGGGTGGCCGCCACCATGGGCAGGTTCTTCATGGCGGGGAGCGTCATGGCGATAAAGGTGGCGGCGATGGCAAAATCCAGCCCCATCTTGTCCAGCCCGTCAATGTACTGGCCGGCGGCGATGCCGAGCAGGGTCGCCAGGTTCCAGAACAGATAGAAGACAAAGCCCGCGATGAGCGCATAGGCGGGATTGAAGGCGCCGCTGCGCTCCCTGTCTTTCAGCGCCACCGCAAACATCTCGTCGGTCAGGAAGAAGGCGAGGCTGGCCCGCCAGCGCAGGGAGAGCGGCAGCACGTCGCGCCGGAAGGTGAAGCCATAGAGCAGATGCTGGGAGGTGATCACCATGGTGGAGCCCATGATGGGCAGCAGCGGCGTCCCCGCCCCGAACAAGGTGGTGGCCGAGAGCTGGGCCGCCCCCGCATAGACCAGCAGCGACATCAGCTGTGCCTGGAGCGGGCTCATACCCGCCTGAAGCGCCAGGGCGCCGCACAGTATCCCCCAGGGGATGACGGAAATGGAGAGCGGGAGCATATCCAGGGTGGCGCGCCACCAGAGTGCCCCCGTGCGCTCGGGCGCAGGGAGGCGGGTTTCCGACATCATGGGATCATCCTTGTCACAGCCAATGCGAACCGGGAAAACTAGCACGGCGCAGGAGACAGTGTCACGCCATGGTCTGCAACAAATGCAACGCCCGCATGAGAGCGGGCGTTGGCAGGCGGGATCAGGGCTCGATGATGATGGGAGTGCCTGGCTCGATGGCGTTCCAGATCTCGTCCATCTCGTGGTTCAGCACCGCGATGCAGCCATTGGTCCAGTTGGACGGCTGCACCCTGCGATCCCCCAGGCTGTTGCGCTGGCCGTGGATCATGATCATGCCGCCCGGGTTCACACCCAGCTCGTTGGCGCGCTTGATGTCGTCCAGATTCGGGTAGTTGATGTGAATGGCCTTGTAGAAACCGGAGTTGCTCTTCTTGTAGTCCAGGGTATAGCGACCTTCCGGGGTACGCTGATCCCCCTCACGCTGCTTGTGTCCCTTGGGAGCCGGGCCCAGGGCAATCCAGTAGCGCTTCACTTCCTTGCCATCCTTCATCAGGGTCAGGCTGTAACTCGACTTCTTCACCACCACCATATCGGCGGACAGAGTGGCAAAACTCAACGCGGGCCACAGCCCCAGCAAACACAGCAATACGGCTCTCACTATCCATCCCTCTGCGAGCCTTCTGGGCTCTCTTGTTAGCAAATCATCTGAATGCCGCCACCCTCTGGTGGCGAGCGAGCGCCATGATATGGGATCGCCGTGAATACTCAATATATCGGGAGAAACATATCTGTGGCCAGCAGGGGGAAATGGCCGTCAACCCGCCATGCAGACACCCTGCCAAGGGCAGGGCGTCGCCTATTGCCCGCAACCGGGCGCCTCAGCGCTGATCGTCAAGGCCTAGAAGATGGCGCAGGGAGAAAAACCAGCGGGCAGCGCCGCCGCCAGTGACACTTGAGCCTGTCCACCAGCCAATCCCCGGCTGGCACCATGGGATCAGACTATCTCAACGCACAAGAAAAGAGCCCCTGATGGGGCTCTTTTGACGGTGCAACACCGGGCTCAGGCCTGGGTCACTGGTTCGGCGGTCTCAAGGCGCCGGATCCAGGCCTCGAAGTCTGCCAGCATGCGCGCCTCGGACTCGCTGTTGTCGGCGATGAGCTCGGCCCCGTGTACCACCCGGATATGGGCGTCGAGGGGCGTCCCCTCCCCTGCCGGTGGGCGCTGCCGCGCCGCCGCCATGCATGCTTGCGCCTGTTGCCACGCCTCGGCGGCACTCCGGTTGCACGCCTCTGCCAGCGGCACCGCACTGAAACCCTCGCCGGTGAGGCTCTGCAGTGTCTCGTCGTGGGTCATGCCGTTGCCCGGTCCCCAGTAGTGGGCGGCCAGATCCGGCCCGATTCGCGGGTTGTCGGTGAGGTAGCCGTCGCGCCTCAGGAAATAGGCGCGGGTCTGCTCCACCGCCATCAGCGCCAGCAGATAGCCGTGATAGGCGCAGGCCGACTCCTGGTTCAGAAGGTGCGGGATGGCCAGCAGCGGGCGTGGGCTATCCACCCCCAGGATCTTGCGCTCCCAGCGGCGGGCCAGGGCCAGCACGGCGGCCGGGGTGCGCTCGCTCTCTGCCATGGCGTAGAGATCCCGCTCGAAGTAGGCCACCAGCGCGATCTGGCGCTCGTTGAAGGCGCGAAATGGCTGACGCGCTTCAATCATGGCCTGGATAAGCGCATCGGGGATGGGTTCTCCCGCCGCGTTTCTGGCGTAGCGCTTGAGCCAGTCCGCGTCGTCCAGCAGGCTGTCGCAGAACATGGACTGGGTCTCGGCATAGGCCATGGAGGTGGGCGGAAACTCCTGGGAGAAGCAGGGGGCGTTGCCGGTGACGTTGGCAAAGTGCGCCGCGTGGCCGCCCTCGTGGAACAAGGTGTTGAGCCCGCTCCAGCCGCTGCCCACCTGGGCCGGATTGGCCAGGCTGGTGAAATTGACCACTGCAGGCACCCACTCCCCCTCCTGCCAGAAGCTCGGCACCGGGCCGTGACAGAAGCCGTTCTCGTATTTTCCCTCCCGGGTCAGCAGATCCAGGGTGAGGGTGGCACCGCGATACTGGATGCCGAGCCGGCGGAAGCTCTCGACCCAATCCTTCAGCGCCCGGGAGAAGGGCACGTAAGGGTCGAGCTGGCGGGTCACGTCGCCGCTCACGCTGTAGCGCAGGTTGTGGGGCAGCAGGGCTGCGTCCCCCTTGGCTGCTTTCAGCTCCGCCAGACTCTGGTGCAAGCGGGCATCGGTACGGGCGATGAAGTCGTCGAGAATGGCAAACAGCTGCTCCGGGCTCATCTGCTCGTTCTTGTGCACCTTGTAATCGAAGTAGTCGCGATAACCCATGGCACGGGCGAAGCGGTTGCGCAGCGCGACGATATCAAGATAGCCGTTGTCGACCACCCACTGCTCCAGGGTGTGGAACATGGCGAGCGCGCTCTGGCGCACCGGCTCGTCGCGACTTGCGGCCAGCGCCGTGCTGGCGGCGGGCAGGCTGCCGGGGACCTGGCGGCCCTGCTCATCCAGCAAGGTGAGCTTCAGCCCCTTGCGACGGGCGAAGAGATCCGCCTCGGCGGCCACCAGCTCGTCCATCAGGGCGGAGGCACCGGGATCTTCGATGACGTTGCACTCGAAGAAGGCGATCCAGCCCCCCAGGCCGCGCCTGAGATCCGCCTCTTCGGCCTGGGCCTGCATCTCCCGCAGCACCGGCAGGCGGGCAGGATCGGCACAGAACGCCTTGTAGGCCTGTTCGGCCGCGGTGAAGCCTGCCTGATCGTCGCTGGTGCCCATGTAGGTGGACCAGAACAGGTCCTCCTTGCGTCTGTGCACCTGCAGGTAATCGGCATTGAGCTGGTTGAGATAATTCCTGGCAATGGAACTCATAACTTCCCTCTTGTTATGGGGCGACCACGGGGGCGCCCACTCCTTTTTGGTGAAATGCCAACCCATTCACACTTCTTGCAAATGGAGCAGACAAATTGTGCGCCGGGATGCGCGCCATCACGCTATCAAAAGCGAGGGTTTCTGTCTGCTGGCTATACTGGTTGTCAAACTGCTCAATTGGCTGTTTTCCATCGCAACCCATTGAAAGTTAATGTCATGTTAAAAATAACAACAATCAGGTCCGGCCGCTAGAACGGCCACAATCAGACCCGCATGGGAAAGTAAGGATAAGACTATGTTCAAGCTCGGTGATATTGCCGTGAGTCGCAAACTGATGCTGCTGCTCTCACTGGCCCTGGTCGGCTTCATCGCACTGCTGCTCATCTCGGCCAGTGCCCTGCACCGCAATCTGATGAGTGAACGGGAAGCCAGGCTGCAGGCGGTGCTGGATCTGGCCATGAGCCGGATCCAGGCCCTGGCTGCCACCCTCCCCCCGGAACAGGCCAAGGCACAGGCCAAGGCCATGCTCGACAGCATGCGCTTTGACGGGGACAACTACCTGTTCGTGCTGGATGAAGATCGTCGGGTGGTGGTGCATCCCGCCAAACCCGAGCTGGTCGGCCAGCAGATGGGCAACAACCCTGCCGAGTCCCACTGGCAGCACATGGTGGATCTCGGCAAGGGCGGCCACCAGGGCAGGCTGGAGTATCAGTGGGTCTCCCCGTCCGGCGAGGCGGCCCAGAAGATGTCGCTGGTGACGGGCTACCAGCCCTGGGGCTGGATCCTGGGCTCCGGTGTGTTGTTGCAGGACATTGAGGCCACTATGTGGTCGCAATATGAGTGGATGGGTGGCGCCACCTTGCTGGTGATCCTGTTGATGGGGCTGCTGGGACTCGCCATCAGCCGCTCCATCGTCAATCCCCTGGCCGAGATCAACAAGGCCATGGCCCGGGTCGCGGCCGGCGATCTGGTGGTCAGCATCCCGGTGCTGGGCAGGGATGAGCTCGGCGCCGTCGCCAGCTCCACCAACCAGGGGCTGGATGCCATCCGCCGCGCCCTGCTGGAGGCGAGCCAGGGGGCCCGCAACGTGGCGGATGCCGCCCTGCGCATCGCCGCCTCCGCCGAACAGACCAACCAGGCGGTCAACAGTCAGCGGGATCAGCTCGCCCAGCTCGCCACCGCCATGAACGAGATGAGCGCCACCATCGCCGATGTGGCGGGTCACGCCGAAAACACGGCCCGTGACACCCAGGATGCCACCAGCGAGGCCGGGCTCGGCAACCAGGATGTCCATGCCAGCGTGCACGGCATCCAGGCGCTGGCCACCGAGGTGGACCAGGCCACCTCGCAGGTCAACCAGCTCAAGGAGGGAGTGATGCAGATAAGCGAGGTGACGGCGGTCATCAGCGCCATCTCGGAGCAGACCAACCTGCTGGCCCTCAACGCCGCCATCGAGGCGGCCCGGGCCGGCGAGCAGGGCCGTGGCTTCGCCGTGGTGGCCGACGAGGTGCGCCAGCTGGCAAGTCGCACCCGCCACTCCACCGAGGAGATCCAGAGTACCATCACCCAGTTGCAGCAACGGGCTGTCACCGCCGCCAACGCCATGGACGCCAGCCGCAAGCTGGCGGAGAGCAGCGTCAACCAGTCCGAGAAGGCGGGGCAGGATCTCTCCCTCATCGTCAATCACATCCAGCACGTGAGCGACATGGCGACCCAGATCGCCACGGCGGCGGAGCAGCAGAGCATGGTGGCGGAAGACATGAACCGCAACGTCAGCGGCATCAACGACTCGGCGCTAGAGATGTCCCAGGCGGCCACCCAGTTGGCCCAGGAGAGCGAACTGCTGGCCGGTCTCTCCCGAAGCCTCGACGAGCGACTGGCGGTGTTCAAGCTGGACAACGCCCAAGCCCAGGGCAGGATGATGCGACCGACCCAGGCGTCCTCTTCCCGAGCAGGCATGCAACCCCGCCACTGAGTAGCCCCATGAGCCCCTGCCAGGCTTGCAGGGGCTCCTTTCCTGTCATGGCCACGGGAGCCTCTCCCGGGCAACCCTCTCGCACTGAACCAGCGCGCAGATCCCGACGGAGCCATCTGCCGCTGATGCGCTGCTCCGATGAGATGGCACTGTCAATTTTTACACTTAATTTTTTAACAAAATATAGTCATGATGAGTGGTCGCCACAGGCGGCACCATGATCCTTTCTGTAGTCATTTGGCAAACTGGTTGAAAGGCCAGGACGCAAAGCCTCCGGTCTAAAGACAAGCTGTCCAGGATAGCGGGGTTGCAGCACCGTGTTTCGGGGAACTCCCCTGCCAACGTGACTGCCCACATCACCGAACAGAGGAATGTATGGCAGCAAATATCCGACTCACCCATCTCGCGGCAGCGCTGGCGCTGCTGGCCAGTGGCGGCGTACTCGCTCACGGCTACATCAGCCAGCCCGAAGGGCGCAACTACCTGTGCAAGACAGGGGGCAACAGCCAGTGTGGCGCCATCCAGTGGGAACCCCAGAGCCTGGAAGCCCCCTCCGGCTTCCCCGATGGCGGCCCCGCCGACGGCCAGATAGCCTCGGCCGGTCACCCCCAATTCGGCGAGCTCAACACCCAGACTCTCGATCGCTGGACCAAGCGTGAAGTGCAGGCCGGTCCCTTCGCCATCAGCTGGACCTTCACTGCCAACCACGTGACCCGCAACTGGCGCTACTACCTCACCAAGCAGGACTGGAACCCGAACCAGCCCCTCACCCGGGATGCGTTCGATCTCAATCCCTTCTGCGTCATCGACGGCAACATGGTGCAGCCCCCCAAACAGGTGACCCATCAGTGCACCCTGCCCCCGCGTACCGGTTATCAGGTCATTCTCGGGGTGTGGGAGGTAGGGGATACCGCCAACAGCTTCTATAATCTGATCGACGCCCGGTTCAAGGATGGCACCCAGCCCCCGCTGACCTGGAGCCAGGGAGGGACCATCTATCCCTCCATCGACCTGGTGGCGGGTGACAAAGCCAGAACCCGGGTGTTCGATGCCAATGGCGAGCGCACCGATCTCCAGACCGAGCTGACCATCGCCAGCACCGAGCAGGGCCAGAAGAACAACTGGGCCCACGCCCTGGCGAGCAAGATCAACACCGAGCAGAGCCAGATCCGTGCAGGCCAGCAAGGTGCGGACGGCCAGTTCAACCCCGTCTATGGCCAGAACCCGGTCTACCTCAAGGCTGGCAGCAACCTGCAACGGGTCGAGATCCAGCTTGAGCAACAGCAGCCCCCGGTTGAGAACGGGATCAGCGTGAGCGGTCTGGCGAGCGACTACACGCTCGACAACGGCAAGCTCACCCTGACTTTCACCGTCACGGCCCAGGGGGATCTCGCCATCACCAACACCCTCTATGACCACGGCGGTGTCGCCAGGGGACAGAGCAGTGCCGATATCAAGGACGGCAGCCAGAGTTTCTCCATGGCGCTGACCAGCTTGAGTGCGGGCCACCATCAGCTGGTGATCGAGGGCAAACCCAAGGCCGGTGGTGACGCGGTGCAGCAGACCCTGGACCTCATGTTCAAGGATCCGGCAAGCGGGGGCGATTACCAGTTCACCTTCCCGGACGGCCTCAAGTCCTACACCGCCGGAACCCGGGTGCTGCAGCCGAAGAACGGCAAGGTCTATCAGTGCAAACCCTTCCCCTACAGCGGCTGGTGCAGCCAGTGGGCGAGCACGGCCACCCAGTATGAACCGGGCGTAGGCTCCCACTGGCAGGAGGCCTGGACAGCGCAGTGATGGGACGTCTCCGACCTGGCGAGAACCCGCTCGGCGCTTCCGGTGCCAGATCAGGTCAACATCAAACAAACGGGGAGCCCATGGCTCCCCGTTTTTCATCCCACCCCTCGGTTCAAATCTGGTAATCGAGCAGGGGCTCGTTGCTCATGGCGCGGGCCTGGATCTCCGCCAGCGCCAGCTCGGGGTTGCAGAGCTGGATGAACTGCCAGGCAAAGTTGTGCTGGAACTGCCCCTGCTTGAGGCCGATCCAGGCGGTGTGCGGCGCAAACAACCGACTGCCGTCCAGTTGCACCAGTCCCTTGTCCCGCTGGGAATCGAACGCCATGTCCGCCAGTATGCCCACCCCCATCTCCAACTCGACATAGGTCTTGATGACGTCGGAGTCCTGGGCGGTCAGCAGGATCTGCGGCACTATGCCCGCCTCGGCAAAGGCATCATCCACCCGTGCCCGACCGGTGAGGCCGGCCTGATAGGTGACGATGGGCCAGTGGGCCAGAGCGGCCAGGGTCAGCTCCCGCTCGGCGGTGAGGGGGTGCTGCTCCGGCACGACGATATTGTGGTGCCAGCGGTAGTAGGGAAAGGCCACCACCCCTTCGCTCTTGTCGAGCTGCTCGCTGCTGATGCCGATGTCCACCTCACCGGTCTGCACCAGCCGCACTATCTCCTCCGGGCTCCCCTGACGCAGCTCCAGCTGTACCAGGGGAAATTGCTCCCGAAACGCCTTCACTACCCTCGGCAGGGCATAACGGGCCTGGGTATGAGTGGTCGCGATGAGCAGCCGGCCCGAGTCGCGATTGGCAAAGGTGCTCGCCAGTTTGCGGATGTTGTCGGCATCCCCCAGGATACGCTCGGCGATCACCAGCAACTCCTTGCCCGGCTCGGTCATACCGAGCAGACGCTTGCCATAGCGAATGAAAAGGGCGAGCCCCAGCTCCTCCTCCAACTCGCGAATGTGGCGGCTGACCCCGGACTGGGAAGTAAAGAGGGCATTGGCCACGTCGGTCAGGTTGTAATCCCGTCGTGCCGCCTCCCGAATGATTCGCAATTGCTGAAAGTTCACCTCATCGCCTCCTGCGCTGAGTGGCGGTGGCTCGTGCCACCGTCCTCTTGTTATGGATTGCCGGGATCATGGCCCGGCAGCAAGCCTGACAGAGGGCCGCACCTCGCGGCTTGCCCTCAGATCTGGTAGTCGGGATAGAGCTGTGCCTGCCTGGCCACCAGGCGCACCCCCTGGCCGGGAGCAAAAGCGCGGGCGGCCTCCTTGCTCAGTTCGGCCTCGTAGTGGGCGCCTCCCGTCTCCCCATCGCCACGCAGTTCCACCCGGATGCGCGGCCCCATGGGCAGCAGGCGGGTAATGGTGGCGCGAATGCCACCGGGGGCATCCGAGGGCAGGATCTCCAGCTCGTGGGGGCGCACATAGGCAATGGCCGCACTCCCTTCTGCCAGATGGGAGGGGATGGGGCCACCCAGTTGCTGTTCACCGATGCCGAGCCCCTGCCCGGCCACCCTGCCACGAAACAGGTTCACGCTGCCAAGGAAGCTGTGCACGAAGGCACTGGCGGGCTGATCATACACTTCGGCAGGGGTGCCAATCTGCTCTACCTTGCCGGCGTTCATCAGCACCACCCGATCCGCCACCTCCAGGGCCTCTTCCTGATCGTGGGTCACAAACAGACTGGTGACATGCAGCTCGTCGTGAAGCTCACGCAGCCAGCGGCGCAGCTCCTTGCGCACCTGGGCATCGAGGGCGCCGAAAGGCTCGTCCAGCAGCAGCACCTTGGGCTGCACCGCCAGGGCCCGGGCCAGGGCGACCCGTTGGCGCTGACCACCGGAGAGCTGGGTCGGGTAGCGTGCCGCGACGTGGCTGAGCTGCACCAGATCCAGCAGCTCCTTGACCCGGGTGCGGATGGCCGCCTCGTCCGGGCGTTCGCTGCGCGGCTTGACCCTCAGGCCAAAGGCCACGTTCTCGAATACCGTCATGTGGCGAAACAGGGCGTAGTGCTGGAACACGAAGCCAACGTTGCGCTCGCGCACATGGAGATCCGAGGCATCCTCGCCGCGGATGATGACGCTGCCACTGTCCGCCTGCTCCAGCCCGGCGATGATCCGCAGCAAGGTGGTCTTGCCGCAGCCGGAGGGGCCGAGCAGGGCGACCAGCTCACCGTCGTGAAAATCGAGGTTGATGTCGGCCAGCGCCGCGTACTGATTGAAATGCTTGTTGAGCCCTTGAACCTGAATGCTCATGAATGCCTCTCCTATAACCGTTAATTCGGGATCAATGGGACTGGGTCGGTTGGCCGCGCAGCCTGGCCAGCAGGGTCTCACCCAGCAGGGTGAAGATCCCGAACAGCGCCAGCAGGCTGGCCACCGCGAAGGCGGCACCGGTCTGGTACTCGTTGTAAAGGATCTCGATGTGCAGCGGCAGCGTGTTGGTCTGGCCGCGAATGTGGCCGGAAACCACGGAGACAGCGCCAAACTCCCCCACCGCCCGGGCGGTACAGAGCAGCAGGCCATACATCAGGCTCCAGCGGATGCCGGGCAGGGTCACCCGCCAGAACATCTGCAACCCGCTCGCCCCCAGCATGATGGCGGCCTCCTCTTCCTCCGGGCCCCGCGCCTCCATCTGGGGCAGCAGCTCGCGTACCACGAAGGGCACAGTGATGAAGGTGGTCGCCAGGATGATCCCCGGGGTAGCGAAAATGATCTTGATGTCGTGCTCGCTGAGCCACTCGCCGAACCAGCCGCGACTGCCGAACAGCAGCACGAACATCAAGCCCGCGATGACCGGCGAGACCGAGAACGGCAGATCGATGAGGGTGATAAGCAGTTGCCGGCCAGGGAAGCGGAACCGGGCGATGGCCCAGGCAGCGGCCAGCCCGAACAGCAAGTTCAGGGGCACCGAGCAGAGCGTCACCAGGGCGGTCAGCCCCAGGGCGCTCAGGGCATCCGGCTCGCTGATGGCGTGCCAGAAGAAGGCCAGACCCGGGCTCAGCGCCTGGATGAAGACGGTGGCCAGCGGCAACAGCAGCAAGGCGGCAAACCAGCCCAGACCGACGGTGACCAGCAGCCATTTGACCCAGACCGGTTCATGGGTCACCGGGGGATGACGCGCCGGGGTGGCCGGAGCGGACTCCTGGGCCTGATCGAGATGTGCAGTAGAGGCGTTCATATACGGCTTCCTCCGATGCGAGCCCAGCTCCAGGCTTGCAACTTGTTGATGAGCAACAGCAGCACAAAGGAAATGAGCAGCATGACGGACGCAATGGCCGATGCACCGGCGTAGTCATACTCCTCCAGGTGACTCATGATCATGAGGGGGGCAATCTCGGACACCATGGGGAGGTTGCCGGCAATGAAGATGACAGAGCCGTACTCCCCCACGCCGCGAGCAAACGCCAGGGCAAAACCGGTGAGCAGCGCAGGTACCAGGGTCGGCCACAGTACCCGGATGAAGGTCTGCCAGCGGTTGGCACCCAGGCTCGCGGCCGCCTCCTCTTGCTCGCTCTCCGCTTCCCGCAGCACCGGCTGCAGGGTACGCACCACAAAGGGCAGCCCGATAAAGGTCAGGGCAATAACCACCCCTATGGGGTTATAGGCAAGCTCGATGCCCAGCGGAGCGACCCATTGGCCAATCCAGCCGTTGGGGGCAAAGATGGCGCACAAGGCAATGCCGGAGACGGCAGTCGGCATGGCAAAGGGCAGGTCGATCAGCGCATCCACCAGTCTGCGGCCGGGGAAGGTATAGCGCACCAGTACCCAGGCCAGTATCAGACCGAACAGACTGTTGAGCAGGGCGGCAATGAAGGCGGCGCCAAAGCTCAGGCGAAAGGAGGCGAGCACCCGGGGGGAGCCGATCACCTGCCAGAACTCGGCGGCGCTCAGGTTGTTCACCGCAAACAGCACCAGTGCCGAGAGCGGCAGCAGCACCAGTATGCCCAGATAGAGCAGACTGAAGCCCAGCGTTGGCCCCAGGCCTGGCAGGACGGAATAAGAACTTAATCGCATAACACATCCGTTTGTTATAAATACTTTGGATGTGACGATTTTGCTCACGGCGGCCAGGGACAACAAACACCAATAATGCCTTTGCTAAGCACTTTTTTATCTAACAATGGTGGAACAAGGCTTTTAGAGCGATAAGCATAAAAAAAGGTCTTTTATATAAATAAAAGACCTAAAAGACGGAGCGGTAAAACCGGGAACATGCAAAGTCAGTCACGCTGGCCAAGTTGCCAGCCCGCCTGGAAATCGTGCCGAGACAATCCGATGGTCCCTCATCGAAAACTGAGTGCGGCCTGCTTGCCCCACTCGGCAGGAGCAGGCTCCACCACCATTTCGGCACGGCGGTATAGGGTGCCGAGCAAAGCGAGGCCCTGGTGCCACTCCCCATGGCCGGACTGGGCATTGATATGGCCCACTTCCCCCGCATCGAACAACGGCACCTGCCACTGCCGGCTCCAGAACTCTGCCCGCTCGAAACTCATCCAGGGGTCATTGCGGCTGGCGATCAACTGGGCAGAGACCTTGATCGACCCCGTCAACACCTCATCCGGGATGCCAAAACGGGCAGGATCGGCAGGGGCAACGATGAAGATGGAGGAGACCTTGTCTGGTTGCAGTCTGGCGGCAGCGATGGCCGTCAGAGCGCCGAAGGAGTGGGCGACCAGGTGGACCCGGCTGCGCCGGCTCCTGAGCTTGCTCGCCAGCTTGGCGCTCCAGACCGTGAGATCCGGCTTGTCCCAGGGCAGACCCATCATTCTCTGCCACTGGGGAAATTGCTGGTGCCAGCGGCTCTGCCAGTGATCCGGCCCACTGTTGTGCAGACCGGGAACCAGAAGGATCTTGTTCATCGTGGTACTCCTATCTGTTGTCACAGGGGCCTGCGTCTCTTAGCGGCCCGGTTGGTAAATCTGGTCAAACGATCCGCCCTGGGCGAAGTGCTTCTTCTGTGCCTTTTCCCAATCTCCTTCCAGATCCTTGACAGTGAAGAGCGTCAGGTTGGGGAACTGGGCCGCTGTCTCCTTCAGGATCGCCGGATTGCTCGGACGATAGTGGTATTTGGCGATGATGCGCTGCCCTTCGTCAGAGTAGAGATACTCGAGGTAAGCCTTGGAGACGGCCTCGGTACCATGCTTCTTGGCTACCTTGTCCACCACGGCTACCGGCGGCTCGGCCAGGATGGAGACCGAGGGCACCACCAGTTCGAACTTGTCGCTGGTGCCCGGCTGATTGAGCACCAGCAACGCTTCATTTTCCCAGGCCAGCAACACATCCCCGAGCCCGCGTTCGATGAAGCTGGTGGTGGCGCCACGTGCCCCGGAGTCCAGCACCTTCACATTCTTGAACAGATCGCTGACAAACTGTTTGGCGCCCTCTTCAGTGCCGCTTTTCTTCAGGGCATAGCCCCAGGCAGCCAGATAATTCCAGCGCGCACCGCCGGAGGTCTTGGGGTTGGGGGTGATGATGGCGACATCCTTGCGCACCAGGTCGCCCCAATCCTTGATCTGCTTGGGATTCCCCTTGCGCACCAGGAAGACGATGGTGGAGGTATAGGGAGAGGCATTGTTGGCCAAACGCCCTTCCCAGTCGCTGGCGGTGAGACCTGCCTTGGCCACCGCATCCACGTCATAGGCCAGCGCCAGGGAGACCACATCAGCCTCCAGTCCGTCCACCACGGCACGAGCCTGTTTGCCTGAGCCACCGTGTGACTGGCTCACCACCACATCGTCGCCGGTTTTGGCCTTCCACTCCTTGGCAAAGGCACTGTTGTACTCCTGGAACAGCTCCCGCGTCGGGTCATAGGAGACATTCAGCAGGCGCACCTCGGCGGCCTGGACCTGACCGAGAGCCAGCAGGGAGAGAACGGTGAGAGCGGTCATTCGCAGTTTCATGGTGATACTCCATATCGTTGGGTTGAGTACAGCATGCCCGCTTATGCATATTCCATGAAGAAAGAAAAAGCGCTTTGCTTATCTCTTATCCGCATATGAGCTCCCGATGGTCCTCTGGCACTCTCGGCCAGAGCGTATTCGCGTGCTTGCGATGCTCATCTCCAGACACGACAAAGCCCGGTCGATTGGCCGGGTTGGGAAAAGATGGAGGAACAAAGGCAAACCAGAGCGAAGGGTAAGCCTTGGGTAAAGGGACAATGCCAGACACGCAATCACCACAGGGGGGAAGAGGCGGGTTGTCCGTGACAAGTGGCAGACCCGTCGGTTGCCTCTTGTTCCCTGAGCTCTTATCCAGACGCCAGAAAACAAAAAGGCCTTCCCGTCAGGGAAGGCCTTTCAATTTAGTGGCGGAGCGGACGGGACTCGAACCCGCGACCCCCGGCGTGACAGGCCGGTATTCT